>JAGKQJ010000339.1 GCA_017898095.1 Bacillaceae bacterium Marseille-Q3522
GTTTTAATCTATTTAACCTTAAAGTTAGAAGCATCTAGTATAAAATTTCTTCTATAATATGGTTAGTCCCCAAAAGCGGGGATATTATTAAAAAAGTTGTACAAATCCACAATATATTGTGTTCTTCACTTTATTTTATCATCTATATGTTGTGGTTGGAATGTAATTAGTAACTTTTTGGGGTTGAACCTTAATATGCTATTCATAGAAAGGTGTGGATAATTTTGGAGTTTAAAAAAACGTTTTTTGAAAATTTAAATTTTGATATTCCAAGTTATAATCAATGGAAAGAGAAAGCTGAAAAATCTCTAAATGGTGAATCTTTAGAAAATCTCATCACATATACATATGAAGGAATATCACTTCAACCCATGTATAGACAAAAAGATATACGTAATACTACTTTAACATACTCTTATCCAGGATTTTCCCCATTTACTAGGGGAAAAGAAGTTACTAATAATGGATGGGAAGTAAACCAAGAAATTAATATTGGAACACCAAATGAATTTAATAAAGTAGCCAAATATGAAATAAGTAAAGGTCAAACCTCATTAAATATAGTAATTGATAACCCAACTAAAAATGGTTTTAACGCAGATGAATTTCCTGAGGAAACAGGAAATAAAGGGCTTTCAATTTCTGGAGTAAGCGACGTTGTTATGTTATTAAAAGATATAAATCTTACATATATACCAATACATATATATGCAGGAGTCAATTCGTTACCATTATTTTCATTATTTATTGCAGCTCTAGAAAAAGAAGATAGAAAAGTAAAACATTTAAAAGGATGTTTTGGTATGGATCCGTTTAAAGAACTAATAACTAATGGATCAATTAGATATGATTTAAGTGAAATATATGATATAATGACTGAAATTACCAAATGGACTTTAGAATATGCACCAGATTTGCAAACTATACTTGTTCATAGCGATCCTTATCATAACGGAGGAAGTAGTGCTGTAGAAGAATTGGCTTTTACATTATCAACAGGTGTAGAGTATTTATACGCACTAACAACTCGAGGAATGGATGTTAACAAAGCTGCACCTAAAATACGATTTGTATTTTCTATAGGGTCAAATTGTTTTGTTGAAATTGCAAAACTTAGGGCAGCACGGACTTTATGGGCAAGAATTGTAGAAGTTTTTGGTGGAAGTAGTAATGCGCAAAAAATGTATATACATGCAAGAACTTCCTTATGGACAAAAACAGTCTTTGATCCGTATGTAAATATTTTGAGAGCATCTACTGAAGCTTTTTCTGCTGTAGTTGGTGGTGCAAATAGTATCCATGTCAGTTGTTTTGATGAAGCCATTCAAAAATCAACTTCATTTTCTCGTCGGATAGCTCGTAATACCTCAATAATTTTAAAAGATGAAGCAAAAATGGCTTTAACCACTGACCCTGGAGGTGGATCTTGGTATATTGAAGTATTGACTAATGAAATAGCAAAGAAATCATGGGATATTTTTAAAAAAATAGAATCTATGGGTGGTATCCTTAGTGCACTAAAAAGAGGATTCCCTCAGAAACAAGTTAATGAAACTGCTGAAAAAAGAGAGAATAATTTGGCTTTACTCAAGGATATTTTTGTAGGAACGAATATGTACATAAATTTAAAAGAAGAAGAATTGGATATTAAACCATTTGATGAATCACATGCGATCGAATATCACGTAAAACAGGTAAAATCTAGAGGTGGATTATTAACAATAGGTTTAAAAAATAAAACAAATATAATAACTAAATTAGTTGATTTAGCAAAATCAGGTGCTAATCTAAGTCAAATCGCAAGAATAACCGGAAGAAAAAATGATGGAATATTACAAAT
>JAGKQJ010000033.1 GCA_017898095.1 Bacillaceae bacterium Marseille-Q3522
CACGTGTTACTCACCCGTTCGCCACTCATCTTTTCGGAGCAAGCTCCAGAAAAGATGCGTTCGACTTGCATGTATTAGGCACGCCGCCAGCGTTCGTCCTGAGCCAGGATCAAACTCTCCATTATAAATGTTAAGAGTCTGTCTTGCTCATAATAATTATATAGAAAGAAATTGTTTTTCTCTCCGAAAAAATTGACGTTGACGTTTTTGTTTGTTCAGTTTTCAAGGAGCAATATTATTGACACAACTTTTTTATTATATCAAACTCACTAGACTATGTCAACAACTTTTTTTTGGTGGAGCCTAGCGGGATCGAACCGCTGACCTCCTGCGTGCAAAGCAGGCGCTCTCCCAGCTGAGCTAAGGCCCCAATAACGACGAAAATTGATAATGGTCGGGAAGACAGGATTTGAACCTGCGACCTCATAGTCCCGAACCATGCGCTCTACCAAGCTGAGCTACTTCCCGGTTGAAACAAGTAAAGTTATAATATGGCGCGCCCGAAAGGAGTCGAACCCATAACCTTCTGATCCGTAGTCAGACGCTCTATCCAATTGAGCTACGGGCGCATAAAATAAATCAGGAACCAATTCGTAATAAAATCTGCCAAATCAGCGGGCAATTGGAGCGGAAGACGGGATTCGAACCCGCGACCCCCACCTTGGCAAGGTGATGTTCTACCACTGAACTACTTCCGCAAATGTCCTTCGTAACAGTGCGGGTGAAGGGAGTCGAACCCCCACGCCTTACGGCGCCAGATCCTAAGTCTGGTGCGTCTGCCAATTCCGCCACACCCGCATATTTGATTTGCTGGCAGCATATAAAAAGTGAGCCATGGAGGATTCGAACCTCCGACCCTTTGATTAAAAGTCAAATGCTCTACCGACTGAGCTAATGGCTCATAATGAGATGGTGCCGGCAAGAGGACTTGAACCCCCAACCTACTGATTACAAGTCAGTTGCTCTACCAGTTGAGCTACACCGGCTTATATAAAAAAGAAAGTCGGTTTTTATTTTTCCTTACTGCGGAAAATATATTACGTTACTAGAAACATTACTTACTGTTCTAATGGTGGAGGATGACGGGATCGAACCGCCGACCCTCTGCTTGTAAGGCAGATGCTCTCCCAGCTGAGCTAATCCTCCTATGTAGAATAATAGCGAACAGTTCCGACACCTTAAAACGAATTTTAAAATGTTTTTCAAAACCTGCTTCCTAACATTTTTACTTCAACAGCTTACTCCATCTCTAGAAGGCGACTTTATAATGTTAACAGAATAAATTTCATAAGTCAATAACTTATTCACAACTTTTTATCTACAAATAATAATATATCACCAATATCCAGGTAATTCAATTGTTTTTACAATAAAGTGAAACTTCCATCAGTGGGGGTTTTTCGACGTACAGGACGTACTAGTGCCGACGTTGCAACAGGACGCCTGAGATCTTAGTCGGCACACGTCCCCCACTGATGGTTAGTCGCGCGAAGCCCGATTGATTTTTCTAAGGGCTAAAGCCCTAAGAAAAACCTTATCACGCAGAGCCTGATTGAAATATCTAAGAGCTTAAGCTCTAAGATATTCCTTATCGCGCTAAGCCCGATTGGAGTTTCTAAGGGCTGAAGCCCTAAGAAACTCCTTATCTCACCAATCGGGCTTTTAGGGGCTGTTTATCCCCGCCTAAAAGGATTGGTTTCCCTTCTATTTTTGAGGCGGGGGTATTACTGCCCCTTAATCTGCGATAAAATAAGTAAATCAAAATGCCGACGAAGAAATTCCAAACCTATCATTACTGACTTTTGAACATTCCTTTTAAAAATTGACATTAAAAAAATAATTATTAGTTTACTTACGAAAATAGAAAGTTCTTCACCGATATTCTATCAACCAAATCAACCGAGTGCCTGCCTCTTCACACTCTTTCAGATTGAAAAAGAAGCACTGCTGAAATAATTCAGGAATCGAATTACTTCAGCAGATGCAAACAAACTGATTATCGTTGCCTCATTAATGGGAATAAAAGAACGTCTCTGATGGAAGCAGAATTGGTTAGCAGCATAATAAGGCGATCAATTCCAATCCCTAATCCGCCGGTCGGAGGCATTCCGTATTCCAATGCTTCAACGAAATCCTCATCCATTTCATGTGCTTCGTCATTTCCCTGCTCGCGCTCTTTCAGTTGCGCTTCGAACCGCTCCCGTTGGTCAATCGGATCATTTAATTCTGTAAAAGCATTGGCATGTTCACGGCCGACGATAAATAATTCAAAGCGATCGGTAAAACGGGGATCCTCTTGATTTTTCTTCGCTAACGGAGAAATTTCTACAGGGTGTCCGAAAACAAAAGTTGGCTGAATTAACTTATCCTCTACTTTTTGCTCAAAAAATTCATTAACAATATGTCCGAATAGCATATTATCAGTTATTTCGATACCATGCTCTTTTGCCAGTGCTCTTGCCTCTTCCACCGTTGTTTCTTTCCAAAAATCTACCCCAGTATATTCCTTAACAGCATCCACCATATGGACTCTTTTCCATTCCGGCTTTAAATCCACCTCATAATCACCGTATTGGATCGTTGTCGTTCCCAATACTTCTTTTGCCGTATGGGCAATTAAATTTTCCGTCAAGGTCATAATATCATGAAAATCTGCATAAGCTTCATACAGTTCTAGCATTGTAAATTCAGGATTATGGCGAGTCGAAACACCTTCATTACGGAAAACACGACCAATTTCATAAACTTTTTCCAAACCGCCGACAATCAATCTTTTTAAATGTAATTCAATGGCAATCCGCATATATAACTGCATATCAAGTGCATTATGATGTGTGATAAACGGACGTGCAGTTGCCCCCCCGGCAATTGCATGCATCATCGGAGTTTCAACTTCTAAATAGCCTTGCTTATCAAGAAACTTGCGGATAGATTGAATAATATGGCTTCTCGTAATAAAAGTCTGCTTACTTTCTTGATTCATGATTAAGTCCAGATAACGTTGGCGATAGCGTTGTTCAACATCTTTTAAACCATGAAATTTATCAGGAAGCGGACGCAAAGCTTTTGATAATAATTCAAAATGGTATACTTTTATCGACAACTCTCCGACATTTGTTTTGATAAGGTGGCCCTCTACACCGACGATATCACCAAGATCCGCCGATTTAAAAATTGCATACGCATCTTCGCCAACTTGATCCTTACGAACATAAATTTGCAGCTGGCCGGTTACGTCTTGGATATGAGCAAAACCTGTTTTTCCTTTTCCCCGTTTTGTCATAATACGACCGGCCATTTTCACAACAAGATTTTTTTCTTCCAGCTCTTCTTTTGAAAACTCACCGTATGCTTGCTTTAACTCATTTGCATGATGTGAGTATTCGAATCTTTTGCCAAATGGGTCAATACCTGCTTCACGCAGCTGTTTTAATTTCTCCCGCCTCACAAGTAACTGATCGTTTAATTCTTCCTGACTCATTATCCAATCATCTCCATTTTGATCACTTCTCTATTTTTAATGCAATCGGGTAATGTGTAACTAGCCTTTAGTGGGGGATGAAAGCCGACTGAGTACGCTACGGCCTCATGTCTTCGACAGCACTAGTACTTCCTGTACGTCTACCGACTAAAGACACCACCGCCTTATGTCTTCCTCGGCACTAGTACTTCCTGTACGTTGAAAAAATCCCCCCCTGAGGAAATTTCATTTTACCCTGCTTTTATTTTCAGTAGTTCTTGTCTTTCAACGTCTTCTACCAATTTCATTAATAACGAAACCAGCTCTTCTCTCGTGTTGCACTCATTAATCGCATTTCTTACTTTTCCGTTCCCGCGGATCCCTTTTAAATACCAAGCGGCATGTTTGCGCATTTCACGAATAGCGATATTTTCATTCTTGAGGGCAATTAAGCGATCTAAATGAAGAATACAAACATCGATCTTTTCACGGACTGAAGGTTCACCGATTAATTCTCTTGTTTCTAGATATTTAACCGTTTGATAGATCATCCATGGATTTCCTAGCGCGGCACGGCCAATCATCACTCCGTCAACACCAACTTCGTCCAACATTCTTTTCGCGTCCTGCGGCGTTTGTACGTCTCCGTTCCCTATAACAGGGATGTTAACTGCTTGTTTAACTTCACGGATAATATCCCAATTAGCACTACCTTCATACATCTGTACCCTGGTCCGCCCATGCACAGTGACAGCCGCGCCGCCGGCACGTTCAACAGCTTGTGCGTTTTCAACAGCAAAAATATGGTCATTATCCCAGCCGATACGCATCTTTACCGTAACTGGCTTATGAACTGCTTCTACTACTGCTGAAACCATCTCATAAATTTTATCAGGATTCAATAGCCATCTGGCACCAGCTTCACATTTAATAATTTTATTTACAGGGCAGCCCATGTTGATATCAATAATATCGGCATTTGTATTTTGATCAACAAATTTAGCCGCCTCTACGAGTGTTGCCCGTTCACCGCCAAAAATTTGCAAACTTAACGGCTTCTCTCTTTCATCAATATAAAGCATGTTCATTGTTTTTTCGTTTCTGTAAACAATTCCCTTATCACTAATCATTTCAGCACATACCAGTCCGGCGCCGAATTCTTTAACAGTTAGCCGGAAAGCTGAATTACAAACACCTGCCATTGGTGCCAGCACAACCGGGTTTTTCATTGTAATGTTGCCTATTTTCAACATGGCGAACCCTCCTTTCTACTATTTCCCATCTTCATTGTGGCGGTTTTAATTCTTCTATACTAATATCAAGTGACTCACATACATGTATCATCTGCAATGTGGTTGGCAGCCGATTTCCTCTCTCCATTTCTCCCAAAATAGACACGGAGATTCCCAATTTCTTTGCAAATTGTTCTTGTGTATATCCTTTTAATTTTCGAAAAGCGCGAATACGTCTTCCCCATTGTTCTGCTTCCATTTCCGAACTCCCTCTCTTTTTCGTTTTTCCATTAACGAATATTCCAGAGTTGTTTTATCCGGTAAATCGATGCGTGGATTTAATTCCAGCAAAGGAACCAACACAAAAGCTCTTTCCAACATTCTTGGGTGAGGAATAATAAGATCCTCTGTTTCAATATTTTCTTTATTAAACAGTAAAATGTCAAGGTCTATTGTTCGAGGTCCCCAGCGAATCGTTCGTTTTCTTCCAAGTTTTTCTTCTATCCTTAAGCAAATCTGCAACAATGAAAATGGATTAACATTCGTTTGTATTGCTAATACCATATTTAAAAATTTTGCTTGATTCTCATATCCAACGGGATCCGTTTCATAAATCGAAGATGCAGCCGCCACCTTTATTTCATTTTCGTTCCCGAGAAGTCTTATGGCTTTAGAAAGGTATTGAAGGCGATCTCCCATATTGGAACCAAGAGAGAGATAGGCTTCATTCCACATTTCCGCGCCCCCTTTTTATTTCGACTGCGACCGACCTGTAATGTCCGGGTATCGGCGGATCTGTTTTGATTACTTTTACTGTTATATTGTTAACTGTGGGAAAATCATTAAGGATGCTCGTAGCAATTGCTTCTGCAACAGATTCAATTAGTTTGAACGGTTTACCTTCGACAATTTCTTTACAAATACGAAAAAGATCCCCATAATCGATGGAATACTCGAGATTATCTGTTCTTGCGGCCCTTTTTAAATTAGCTTCGACAGTTAAATCAACGTAGAAGCGCTGCCCAAGCCGGGATTCTTCAGGCAATACACCGTGATAACCGTAAAATTCCATTTGCTGAAGAAAAATTTTATCCATGTTGTTCACCCTTTCCAACAAGAGCATCCATCACTTTCGCCATTCGGCTCATTTCTTTTACATCATGAACACGAATCATTTGGCAGCCTTTTTCAATTCCATAGCAGATCGTTGCCCCGGTTCCTTCTACGCGATCGTCTACAGGCAGGTCAAGAATCTTTCCAATCATCGATTTTCGTGATGTTCCCAATAATACCGGATAACCGATGGCAACGAGTTTATCCAGATCTTGCATCATTCTGATATTTTCCTTGAAACCTTTGGCAAAACCGATCCCGGGATCTAAAATGATTTGCTTATCTTTTACACCTGCTTGCTTGACAATCGCAATGCTTTCAAATAGATCATTCATGACATCACGAAAAAAATGTCTGTATTCCCGGTTTTCACGATTATGCATTAAGATAATGGGAACCTGTTTTTCGGCAGCTACTTGTCCCATTAGCGGATCTTTTTTTGCGCCCCACACATCATTAATGATATTTGCTCCCGCTTCAATCGCCTGATTTGCGACTTCAGCTTTATACGTATCAATTGAAATTGGTACATTCAATTTCTTCCGAATCGCCTGAATAACCGGTATGACTCTTTCCAGTTCTTCAGAGGCAGAAACAGGGGAAAAGCCCGGGCGTGTTGATTCTCCGCCGACATCAATAATATCAGCTCCATTCTCCACCATTTCTTGTGCGTGCAAAACAGCTTTATCGAGGTCTATATACTTTCCTCCATCAGAAAAAGAATCCGGCGTTGCGTTTAAAATTCCCATCACAATTGTCTTTTCCCCATAGTCTAATGTAAAAGGTCTACATGTAATTTTTTTATCCTGCATTTTTAAAATCCTCTCCTAAATCATTTTTGAACCTGACTCTTCTGCTGAAACGAGTTCACTGACACATTAAAGGATAGGGAATATTAATTAAAGCATCACTTTGTATTATACCGTAAACTTACAGGAGATGGATTATCAAATTTTTCAGGGAATGTTATTATGATTACAGAAAAAAACAAACGGAAATAATGGAATTGTATTCTTATTATCGTCAGCGGGCGAAATTGATACATATCCATTGAAGTTTGTTTTATCACATAGCCTTTTAACACCAGCTCAGTTTTAAATCGCAGTTTCCCTTTCACTATATCTGTTTTAGCAAGTCCTCTAAATCCTGTGCAGAAAAAAGGTATTTTTCATTACAAAAATGGCAAACGGCTTCTGCTCCGTTTTCTTTTTCAATCATATCGCGAATTTCTTCTTTTCCGAGACTTATAATTGCACTGGCAAATCGTTCTTTTGAACAATTGCACCGGAATGCTACCGGCATTGTTTCTAATATTTGAATTTGCCCGCGTGTAAAAATTTCTTCTAAAATTTGTTCCGGGGTCAGGCCTTTTTCAATCTGTTTCGATATTGGCGGGATTTCTTGCAATCTTTTTTCCAGAAATGTGATTGTTTTATCATCCGTTCCGGGCATAATTTGTAAAATAAAACCACCTGCAGCTAAAATGCTGTTATCCGGATTTACAAGAACGCCTACTCCTACTGAAGAAGGTATTTGCTCGGAGACTGCAAAATAATACGTGAAATCTTCTCCCAGTTCTCCTGAAACAATCGGTACTTGCCCGGTAAAATGTTCACGCATACCAATATCTTTTATGACGGTAAGCATTCCTGTTGTTCCAACCGCTTTTCGCACATCCAATTTTCCATGCTCGTTTAAATCAAAATGCGTGTGCGGATTGTTTACATAACCGCGGACTTCACCTTTTGCATTACTGTCTACAAGGATTGCTCCTAATGGCCCTCCCCCTTCAATTTTGATTGTTATTTTTTCTTCTCCTTTTAACATGGAGCCCATCATGACACCAGCTGTCATTGCCCTTCCTAATGCTGCCGATGCTGTCGGCCATGTGTGATGGCGCCGCTCAGCTTCACCGACTGTCTCCGTCGTTCTGGCTGCATAAGCACGGATTTGCCCATTCATTGCCAATGCTTTGACCAAGTAATCTCCCATTTTTTCTCCTTTCTTATTGCTTTTCCCGATATATTTATATAACTACTTACTGAATGTGTTATTCCTTTTATAAATAAGATGAAGTCCCTTCAACGTTAAAAATGGATCGATGATGTCAATACTCGTTGTTTCCTTTGCAATAAAACTTGCAAGTCCCCCCGTAGCAATGACAGTCGGATTTTCCTTACTTTGATCCTTCATCCGTTTTACGATGCCCTCAACCTGGCCGATATAGCCATAAAAAATACCTGCCTGCATCGCTGATACAGTATTTTTGCCAATGATTCCATCGGGATAGGTGATCTCTATCCGCGGTAATTTCGCTGCCCTTGAATATAGAGCTTCTGTTGAAATAGTAATTCCCGGAGCAATTGCCCCTCCCATATATTGTTTTTTTTCATTTACATAACAAAAGGTTGTCGCGGTCCCGAAATCAACAATAATGAGCGGGCTGCCGTATTCGTGAATGGCCCCGACCGCATTAACAATCCGATCCGCTCCCACTTCGCGCGGGTTTTCATACTTTATATTAAGACCTGTTTTGATCCCCGGCCCTACAATTAACGGTTTCTGCTGAAAATATTTTTGGCACATTCTTTCTAACGCAAACATAATCGGCGGAACGACGGAAGAAATGATGATACCATTTATTGCCGATAAGGAAAGTCCTACATGTTCAAATAGTGCTTTGATGATCATTCCGTATTCATCTTCTGTTCGATATCGATTCGTTTCAATTCGCCAATGGTATTTCAATTCATTCTTGTCATATACACCAAATACAATGTTTGTATTTCCCACATCCAGAACAAAAACCAATAGCCTCACCACTTGTCTAATAGTTTTAACGCAAACATCATACCACATTCTACAAAACAGCTGGTAAAAAAATTATGACGAATTCCTTCTTAATCATTTGCTGGCTTTTTGAACAAAAAAAGAGGAGCTCCGGCTAACAGAGACTCCCCTTCCTTTATTTTACCCTTTATACTTCTAATTCCGGCGGTGCTTCTTCATCTGTATTTTGCGCTTTTTCTTGTTCCGGTTTTGATTGGATGGTTACTTTCACATTTTCAGGTAACTTTCCATTATTAAACAAGCTTTTTATTTGCTCAGCATCTAATGTTTCTACTTCAAGCAAAGTTTGCGCAATTAAATTCAGTTTTTCGCGATTCTCCGTCAAAACTTTCCTCGCCTTTTCATAACATTCTTTCATGATCCGTTGAATTTCGAGATCAATTTCATAGGCAATGGCATCAGAATAATTTTGATCATTATTGAAGTCACGTCCTAAAAAGACCTGGCCTTGCGTTTGCCCAAACTGTAATGGTCCGAGCTTGTCGCTCATTCCATACTCGGTCACCATTTTCCGGGCGATATTGGTGGCACGCTGAAAATCGTTGTGAGCACCTGTACTTACTTCGCCAAAAACGATTTCTTCCGCCACTCGTCCGCCGAGAAGACCAGTAATTTTATCCAGAAGCTCCGGCTTTGTCATTAAAAAGCGATCTTCTTTTGGAAGCATAACAGCATAACCGCCGGCTTGGCCGCGGGGAACGATCGTAACTTTATGCACCATTTCCGCATCATCAAGCACGACACCAATAATGGTATGTCCGCCTTCATGAAAAGCAACAATATTCCGTTCTTTCTCAGAAATAACACGGCTTTTTTTCGCTGGCCCTGCGATAACACGATCAGACGCTTCGTCCAGGTCGGTCATATCAATTTTCTTTTTATTTTGTCTTGCTGCAACGAGTGCTGCTTCATTTAACAGGTTTTCCAAATCTGCACCGGAAAAACCGGGTGTCCGCATTGCAATTGTTTTTAAGTTAACGGACTCGTCTAAAGGCTTGTTGCGTGCATGTACTTTTAACACTGCTTCGCGACCGATTAAATCCGGACGATCCACCGTAATTTGCCTGTCAAAACGGCCCGGTCTTAATAATGCAGGATCGAGTATATCCGGGCGGTTCGTAGCGGCAATGATAATAATGCCTTCATTCGCACCAAATCCGTCCATTTCCACCAGCAGCTGATTGAGTGTCTGTTCACGTTCATCATGACCTCCGCCCAATCCTGCTCCGCGCTGACGCCCGACTGCATCAATTTCATCAATAAAGATAATACAAGGTGAGTTCTTCTTTGCTGTTTCAAATAAATCACGAACACGGGAAGCACCGACACCGACAAACATTTCCACAAAATCCGAACCGCTAATAGAGAAAAACGGCACGCCCGCTTCTCCTGCAACAGCTCTTGCCAGCAACGTTTTCCCGGTTCCCGGAGGTCCGACAAGCAGAACTCCTTTTGGAATTCTCGCACCAATCTCGGAAAATTTCCGGGGGTCTTTTAAAAATTCTACGACTTCGACCAGTTCCTGCTTTTCCTCATCTGCACCAGCAACATCTTTAAAACGGACTTTTTTCTTATCCTCATTATATAGCTTTGCTTTACTCTTCCCAAAATTCATGACACGGCTGCCGCCGCCTTGTGCTTGATTTAACACAAAGAAGAATAGAAGCAAAAGAATAACAAATGGAAGCATTGTCGTTAAAAAAGCAATCCAGCCATTTGTTTCTCTGGCAGGCAGAACATCTACTTTTGTACCGTTTTCAAGGGCATTAATCCGCTCCAAGGTTTGATCACTACCTGTAACATACGTAATGAACTTATTGTCGCCATTTTCCTGATCTGCCCTAAATTCGCCGCGAACTTCATATACACCCCGTTCCGGCTGCATGGAAAAACTTCTTATATCTCCATTTTCGAGTGAACTTATAAATTCATCATAAGAGATTGTTTCTGTTGGTTCATTATTGTCATTAAAAAAGCTGAAAACGCCGATAATGACTAAAAATATTACTAAATAAAAGATGGCATTACGGAAAAACCGATTCATCCCTTACCTCCTCCCACACGGAAAACAAACTATACTGTATACTATCATAGAAAAACATTCTAATACAACATTTACGCATCTTGCCAATCAGATTTATCTTTAATCATATATATCAGATATATGTATTTGATTTCTTAATTATTATGACTATACACGGAAGGTTTTAAAACACCAACATATGGAAGGTTGCGGTATTTTTCCGCATAGTCAAGTCCATAACCGACGACAAACGCATCTGGAACAACAAATCCAACATAATCTGCTTCAATATTTGCCTTGCGTCCGGTCGGTTTATCCAAAAGTGTTACGATTTTAATTGATTTAGCTTTACGGTAACGAAATAATTCAACCAGATAGCTTAATGTTAAGCCGCTATCAATAATATCTTCAATAATTAATATATCTCTGCCTTCTACAGACGTATCCAAATCTTTTAATATTTTCACTTCACCTGAAGATTCAGTTGAATTTCCATAGCTGGATACATCCATAAAATCCATTTCCAAATAGGTGTCAACACGCTTTAACAAATCAGCCATAAACAACATCGCACCTTTTAAAACACCAATAGCAAGCGGAAAACGTCCACGGTACTCTTCTGTTAATGTTGCTGCCATTTCTACAATTTTTTTTTGAATTTCCTCCTCTGTTACTAAAATTTCTTCAATATCATTTTTCACAATCATTTGCCCCCCGGTAGATCAATTGCTTTATTGTATATAACCAGAATATACTTTTTTCTCTTATCGTGTAAATCAGCTGCAAAACGGCTTTTTTTCAAACCCGGAATCCATAATAATTGGTCAGCTTTATCGGTTAAAATCGGCCAGCTTTCCCGATCTTGTAAAGGAATTTTTTGATCGATAAAAATATCTTTCACTTTTTTTGACCCCTTCATTCCTTTTAAGCTCATTCTATCTCCTGTTTTTCTAGTTCGAATCACAAATGGGAAAGAAACCAGTTCTTCTGCTAAGAACAATGTATGTTCCTCCCGTTTTGCTACTCCTTCAAAATATTGAAAAGAAATTTTCGATCCATCCGGTAAAATGACGTCGCCCGGTTCATGCATCTCAAAACGATAAGATGTTTGTTTTTGCTGATCATATTGGAAGTAACATTGCCGATACGAACGGATTACTTTCAAACCATTTGGAAAATCAAGTGACCCTGAAGGATGGGAACCTTTCACCAGTAAGCATACTTGATCAATATGAATAGCGGAAATAGAAGAAGGATTTCCTTGATAAAGATAATTTAATATTAGTTGAATACCTCTTCTTTGTAAAGGAATTGGCATGGCAAGAAATGAGTCAATATCAATGATTATCTGTTTGTCATTTTTCTCCCTGATCACTTTTCTCATTTTTGCAATAGCCAGTGTTTCTAGAAATCTTTCATCCTCAGATAATTCCTCACTATAACGCAAAAAATGAACATGCACTTGCGGGTTTTCCTTCTTCAAAAAGGGGACTACATATTTTCGAAACCGATTCCGGCTATAGACATCTTTTTCATTGCTTGGATCTCTTCGCGGGTGCAGATCATGAAGTTTACAATATTGTTCTATTTCCTCCCGATTCAAACAAAGAAATGGCCGGAAAATTTCAAACTCATAAAAGGATCGTAAAAAAGGGATTCCTGCTCTGCCGCTGCCTGTACTTCCCCTTGTTAACCGCATTAATATCGTTTCAATCTGGTCATCTCCGTGATGCCCCAAAGCGAGATGCGTTAATTGCTGCTTCTTCATTACTTCAGCAAAAAATTGATAGCGGCAATCCCGCGCTGCTACTTGTCCGTTTTTTCCGGTAGCTTCCATATATTGCGGAACATTGATGCGTGTCATTTCAAAAGGAATATTTTCTTCTTTACAATATGCAGCGACAAATTTCGCTTCCTGATACGACTCTTCCCCTCTAAACATATGATCAACATGGATCGCAACAAGGTAAAAACTTTCCCGTTTCTGTACGCTTTTAAGATAATGAAGCAGCGCGAGCGAATCAGGACCGCCTGAAACACCAATGCCAATCCGTTTATCCTGTAAGCTAAAATGCTTTTCCTCAAGAAATGCTTTCACTTTCTTCTCCATCATGGTCATAACTTCCTTAAGACATTCAATTTGCAACGGAAATTAGGAAAAAATTATAATTTTTATTTAACTATCCCCATTACACTCCAAGCATCCGCAGCTCGTATCGTCTGACTTTTGCGGCTACCTTTAAGGATACCATTTTTTTATACAAACATTCAAAAACAATTTATTTTTTTTAAAAAAATCATTTCGTTTTTTATATATTGGAAAAAATTAAAAAATGACGGACTCCCTGGGTAACCGTCTGAATTTTCATCATTCCGAAACTTACAACTATAGCAGAAAATGATAAATATAAGCCATATAAAGAAAAAAAACAATGATGATGATGCAAATGGTTTCAAAAAGTCCCTTTTTTCTTCTTTTCTTGCCCTGCACCGTTTGCCGTTTTTGTGTTTTATGTGCCGCTCTTGTTGTTGCCGGAGTTTGGCGGGAGCCCGCATCCCCATTTATTGAAGCGAAAAACGCTTCTTTCATTTCAACAGCAGTTTGATACTGTCCTTGTAATGCCTTCAAAAGCAGAGTCTCATATTTATGAAGGCTGCTATGCTGCCTGATTTTCATTCTTAATTCGTTTATTCCCCCAGACAGTTTTTTAAATCGTTTTGGGTAGGCGGTATTAATGATAATCATCGCAACTGCAAAAAGATCATAGCCGGGTTCTGCCTTTCTTGACCCCAGCCCCCAATATCCCCTGTCATAAAATTCAGTGAACTCCTTTATCGCTCGTCCCTGTAGTGTTGTTCCGCCGACATCAATGCAGCGGATCCTCGCCGGCGGCCCGGTAACGATTAAATTTTCCGGTTTTAAATCACCAAAGATCCAGCCGTTTTCATGAAGAGATTGCAAATCTTTTAATAGTTGAATCATTAATACCTCTATCCATGAGGGACCTTTTTCTTTCAAAAATGTCAGCAAATCAGGACCATGAATATACTCCATCGCATAAAATGAAATTCTATTTCCTCTTATCTCCCAATCATCCACATCAAATAATGCGGGTCCGAGGGGAGAACCTTGTACCTTTGCAAATGATTTTAGCACATTAACTTCAGAAGTAACCGACATTCCGTTATCGCTTAATTTTAACGCTACTTGTTGCTTTGCAAATTGCGCTAAATATACAACTCCATTTGCCCCGGATCCCAGCTCTTTTACGATAACATAACGTTGCTGATGCCATTTCCCCTCTACTACAGTTCCCGGCGGAAACTTACATGGATTCTTCAAAGAAGGATTCATCATCACGAGAAATCAAACTCCTTAAGGAACGTTTCTTTGTAAAAGATGAGACTGCTTCACGAATAGCCGGTCCTGTCGGTGTCATACCGCCAATCGATAATTTATTAAAAATATTCGCTAATGATTCAAGCTTTGGTGTCCAATCAAGTATTTTTTCAACATCTTTCTTTTTCCCGGGAAATACTAATACAGAAAATAAATTATTCCCGGAACGCGCGTTTAAACTGAGTGATAAATCAAATAGCGCTTCTTTTACTGATGGCAGCTTATGCTTCATACTTGCGCTCGTATCGACTAATACTAATACTTCCAAATCCAGGTTCTCTCCAAGCTCATCGACAACCTCCATTACTTCCCCGCGTTTTTCCGGGGGGAGATCCTCCACCGTGCCGGAAGCTCCTAAAATTTGCTGAAGTTCTTTATTTACTACACCCTGCAGTGTTTGTGTCATTGCTTTCCTTGTTACCATCTGAACTGTTTGCGAAAGCTTACTTGCATATACAATTTGGCTCACGCCGCCGCCTGACATTGCAATTCCTTCAATTTCATTGATGCCTTTTTCATCAATGACATCTCGTTCCATTACACCGATTACGTTAACTGTTATCCCTTGTTCATGTGCCAGTGCTGCCATTGCAACCGGATCTTCTCCGTGATTAGAACAGCCATCTGTTAATACTAGAATTTGTCTTAATTTCCCTTGTTTCATTGCTTTCCCCTCCAACTAATAATCGTTACCAGTTTCGACGGGAACGGGCGGATTTATACCTCCCTGTGAAATAGAGTACTCGTTTTTAGCAAGCGGAATACATCGGGAAATCAGGTAGAGACTTTACTTCGCTACGAATGGCGCTTGCCCACTAATTCGCCTTCTTTCTTATTTTTCGCACAGGGATTGCTTTCCATTTCGGTGTATTATGATTTATTTGCGCGACAACAATTGTCATATCATCCCCAATATATCCCTGTCTGGAACGGATGACTTCTTCCATAATTAAATCAGCTACCTCCTGAGGATGATTTGTTTTTAATTCAATTATTTTTCGTTTCATCCAGCGTTCATAATTTTCAACATGCTTTGGCCCTTCAAATACTCCGTCGCTCATCATAATTAATAAATCCCCTGCTTTTAACTGCTCACTTACGACTTCAACATCAAATTCTTTAATAATTCCCATTGGTAAATTACTGGCCTGTATTTTCATCACTTTGCTGCCTCTTTTGATAAAGCTTGGAGTAGAGCCAATTTTAAGAAATTTTACATTTGCATTTTGCAAATCAATCATTGCCAAATCCAGCGTGGAAAAGATCTCGTCCGTTGTTCGTAATGAAAGGACGGAATTAATTGATTTTATCGCTATTTTCTCTTCGATGCCTGATTGTAATATGTTTTGCAGCAGTACAAGCGTCTCCTGGCTTTCAATATGCGCCCTTTCTCCATTCCCCATCCCGTCGCTAATGGCAATCGCATATTTTCCGCCGCTGAGTTCGATAGTGGAATAACTGTCCCCAGAAACAAAGCCGCCATCCTTTGCCGCATGTGCAATACCTGTCTCTACGACAAAAGCTTTTGCGGAGCGAAAAGTCACATGGCAGAAACCATTTGGATAGGAAGCACACTCTTCAGCATGGACAATCACCGTCTCATTTAATATATCCGAGAGCATCGGGGCAATTAGTTTTTCACATTCACCATGTCCGTTGCAATATGGAATCGTTACATCGATATCAACATTTCCCTGTTCGAGGCTGTAAATTTCAATATGCTCTATGTGAACGCCGAAGCCTTGCAAGGCTTCAACGATTAATTCTTCTTGTTTATGATGATTTTCCCGTTCTTTTTGGATTTCTTTGGCGAAATCACCCATTACTACGGAAACGCCAAGCAACTGGTCTGCTACTAATTTCCTGCTTTCTTGCAGTTGCTTTTTTAACTTTTGGTTTGCCTGATAGAAAGTCAATTCCTGCCGGATCACCTCTTCTACCCGTTTTGATTTTATGCAATGTTTATCCCAGTCTCTTGATAATTTTTTTGCGATTTTTCCTTGATTCTGATCCATTTCATGCATGATTTCTTTCATATAGTCATATGTTGTAGTAAAGTTCCTTGCCCAGCAATGATCTTTTTTAAAGCAGGTTTGGCATGTTTTTTCTGTTACATTGCTTAAAAAATAATCAAGCTCTTTGCCCGTTTCATCGCGGACGTCCTCTTTTTTATCATTAGCGGTAAAGCTTTTTGATAGCGCTTGAAAAACATTGGAGAATTGTGCAACTCTTTGTGCTGTTACATCGCGCATTTTTCGCATATATTGCTGCTGCTCCGCACTATATTCCGGAGTTCCCGGGATATGTTTTGCTAATTTTGCAGTCAGGCTTTGCGGCGTTAATAGAAATAGTAGAATCGCTGCCGTTGATTCGTAAATAGACGTTATAAGCATCTCGCTGCCCTCACTATACATACCAATTAGTAAGGTCGCAATAAATAAACCGATGGCAACACCAATCTTTTTGCCTTCTTTCAGCAAACCGCCTAACAAACCGGAGAACGCTAACAAACTCATATGATAAAAACTGGAGATGTTGGCGAGACTGAAAATTAACCCCGTGACGACACCAACAGTTGAGCCGACAGTTGCTCCGGCAACAAATGCAAATAATAACACTAAATAGCGGCTCATCACATGCTCAATTGACAGATCATAAATCGACCAGCCGATCGTGCCCGTCATAATCGAAGCAAGCATAATGATCATACAGACAATTTCCTCTGTTTTTAATGATTGTCTGCGCCTTGATATCGATAATAATGGCAGACCCTGGAGAAAGATCAATGTTAAGATAAAAGCTAAGCTTGCTTCAACACCTGCCAGGAAACCATCATAAATCATCAGATTCCCCTTTAATAAGTATGTTTTTCCAATAATTCCGAGAAAGAGAAGGATACTTACATAAAAAGGAAGAGCTTTCATCTCACTTTTCAGCCATTTTTTTGTAAATCGATAGGCTAGGAGAAACGCGAAGCTAATCATAAAGATAACAACTGCATCTGTGATAGCCAAGCTTGCCGCTCCGCCAATTAAGCCTAGCAAGGCCAATGGTGCTTTTTCCTTTCTAAGGTAATAGACAGCCGCAAAAAATGGTAAGCTAAACGGTGTTAAATGTCCTAAAATATAGGCTCGTCCTAACAAAAACCCGATAAATAATAAAAGATAACCTTTTTTCATGAAGAAAAATTCCATATGTGATTGTAACTTATTAAAAAACTGTCCAATTCCTGATTTCGATTTTTGAAAGTTGACTTCACCGATGGAGCCGACGATATTTCTTTCCACTTTTTCCATCCAGCTACACTCCTAACTTTAATATCATTTCCGCTTATTATAAATGTGAATTTTTCAAAAGTTTGTCAAAATAGCAGACGAGTTCCTTTTTTTCGTTCGACGACATTCTAGCAAATGATGCAAATCAATGATCTTGTCGAAACAGCTTCATAGAGCCAATCTTTTAGTCTATTTCTTTTTATAGAATTCGCTATTCAGCAGTTCGTATGTAAAAAATAACAAAAGCCGTGTCAAAACATTGTCAAATGACGGCAATAATTGACCCAGCTTTCCGATATTTATCATGATTTTAAAGTTAATTCGTAAAAAAGTCTGACTGGTAAAGCTTTTCAGTCAGACTTCATTAAGAAATATTCATTTATGATAACTTTTGACACAAATCAGATATATTTAAGAATAAGCAGCAAGTTAACCTCTTCTAGCTCCTCGTCCCCCGCGTTTTGATTCTGTATTGCGTTTTAAAGATGCCAAACGGTCTTCACTGTCCTTTAAAAATCGCGCCATTTTTGATTCGAAACTTTCTGTTCTTGAGGAGCGGTTATCATGATTCGCCTTGCCATGACGGGAACGATTGGCATGGTAACCTTGTCCTCTAGACTCATTTCTTTCCGTTCTCTCAGGTCTGTCTTTTGCTTTCTTAATTGACAAACCAATTTTCCCGTCACTCTCTACATTAATGACCTTTACTTCGACATGGTCTCCAACTTTTAAATGATCATTAATATCTTTTACATAGTTGTCAGCGACCTCACTAATATGAACAAGACCAGTTGAGCCTTCCGGCAACTCGACAAACGCACCGAAATTTGTAATGCCAGTAACCTTGCCTTGTAACTTGCTGCCTACTTCAATTGACATATAAAGATTTTGCCTCCTTAAAGATATAAAAAATCTTACTCTCCTTTATATTATACAAAATTGGGAAAAAGGGTGTCAATACAGCATTATTAGTGGGCCTTTTCTTTTTCATCATTGCTTTTTTCAGGCAAGGTAAAAATTATTTCGCCATTTTTCGAGAGATAGTAGTTTTTTCGCAATAATTTTGCTATGTACTCATCATCATTCAATTTTTTTATTTCTGTTGAAAGGGCAGTCTCCTCTTCTTTTAATTGTTTTAGCTTTTCGTTCATTTGCTTTTGTTCTTCGCTTTTCTTCTCAAGTGCAGATGCTTGTGAAAGGAGTGTCGTGACCATAGAAAAAGAGGCGATCGCAACAATAACAAAGAAAACGGATAATCTTCTAAATAACAGTTTTCTTTTTCGCTCTAATTGTATGATCCCTTTTGCTTTCTTTTCTGTATAATCAGTCTGTATCGGTGCTACTTTTCTATTTTTAATGGCACTCATCTTTCATGTCCTCCTAAGCTATTTTTTCCGTTTCTTTATCCATTTACTAATATAATTCTGTAAGCGAAGACGAAATCCTTCCCATTTTTTTAACATTTTATCGACGCGTTTTTTAACGCTTTTTGGCATAAATTTTAAAATAAGCGAGAATACCCATAAAAGTATTTTAAAAATGATTCTTAAAATAAATAATAAGACTGATAATATTAATTTTGCAAGGGTAAATAGACCTTTTTGTATAAAAATTATACATGAAAGCACCATCATAATGAACAATTGGATAGGTCGAAAGACGAGGAGACGTACCGTTTTTACAATGATTCGATACGTAGAAATAACTATTTTTATAGCTATTTCAAGTATTTTCAGAAAGCTTGTCTTCAATAAGCTTTGATAAGCAGCAAAGCCGCAAAGCAATGCCAGAAAAATATAAAAACGCCATTCACCCAAATTCACTAAAAATAAAACATAAAAAACAGATAACGCCTGAAATAACCAGAAAAGAAGATCATTAATAAAGATTAACCAGCCTTTTCTTTTCTTTCTTTGCAAAAATCGATTGTACGTATCTAGTGACGCTCCGAAGAGGATTCCCATACTTATCATCGTGAGCATCGTCATGAATTGAGTCGAGAGTGTCATCGGAATAACTTACTAAAGAATCCTTTAGCTTTCTCCCCGTGATGTTCGTCAAGGTAAACGAGGTCAAATATTTTTCCTTTAATCGAGACTATCCCTTTATCGACGTCCAAATTTTTCATTTGTAAATTTTGGCCTTTTATCGCGAGAAACCCCATGCTTGTCTCTAATAAAAATTCTTCATTATCAAAACTCTCGACTTGCTTCACTCCTGTTATATCAAGCATTTTTCTGCCTCTCATAATGACATCATGCTCTTTGGCAGCCTGTTTCGTTTCTTTTTGCGGATTTACTTCATAGTATTGGCTCATTTTTATCCCTCACAATCACAAAGTACAACCTTTTTGTACATATGTATGTGTGTGATAAATAAAATAGAACCCGTTTTTCTTGCCTGCAGTTTGAATAAGTCAAACTATCGAAGCCGATATAGTGGTTGACTTTATTCTTTGGTTAATTATTCGTTGCTTTTTGATTTACTTCCTCGATAATCGTGTACATGCCGGTCGCTTCTTCTTTTTTCGATGTTTCTTGAAGACGTTCCACTTTTACGGTTACATGTTTCTGGCCAAACTGGATCGTCAGTTCGTCCCCTACTTTGACAGTAGAGCTTGCTTTCGCTTTTGTTCCGTTGATCGTAACCCTTCCTTGATCAGAAACTTCTTTTGCTAAAGTTCTTCGTTTTATCAGCCGCGATACTTTCAAAAATTTATCTAAACGCATAATCGTATTAATCCTCCTTATTACTTGTCCACTTAAGTGTTTTAAATGGAACCATTCTCTGTTTGCTTTTCTGTCTGTTTGATTTGCTGCCAATTTTGCATGACTTCTTCTTCTGATTCAACCTTGACGTTCCCAAATACGTGGGGATGGCGGCGTATCATTTTTGCTGATATTCCTTCGATTACATCTGCAACGGTAAAAAAGCCTGCATCTTCGCCAATTTGCGCATGAAGCATCACTTGCAATAGGACATCGCCAAGTTCTTCCACGATATGGTCAATATCTTCTTCATGAATCGCTTCGATCAATTCATAAGTTTCTTCCAACAAATATTTTTTTAACGAGTCATGTGTTTGCTTTTTATCCCACGGGCAGCCGTTCGGACCGCGCAGCTCGGCAATAATTGCACGCAGCCTGGAAAATTCTTTATTTAATATTGTTTCATCCTGAACAGGCGGAATATATAAAGATGTCAGATTGCTTAAGGTAACGGTCCTGTCAAGCTCCACCAACGGGATTTTCTTTACTTCCTCCAGCTTACTTCCGGCTGCTGTAACCACATAAATCTCGTAATCAAACGGAAGCTTCTCCAGCAACGTTAATTTTACGTGTGAGGCTACAAATGCATCGTAAACCTGGCTGATAATCAAATGCTGTGTTAACAAACATTCATCACGCTGTAAGCCGGAGCCGTCAAGAAGTTGAAATCCTTCTATCGGATCAAGCTTCAAGCTCAAAAAAATGCTATCTAAAAAGCTTTGTCCGCCGGCAAAAACCAGCTGTACGTGATTTTCTTCCGCTCGGGCAAGCAAATGCTGTACGGTTTGTTCCGCAACAAGCGGATGTCCGGGAACAGCATAAACGATATCCTCTTGTTGTGCAACTGACAGCAGCTTCCCGGATATTTTTTCATAAACTTCCGAAAAAGTCTCATGCTGCTCGTAAAAAGTATCAAATGAATGATAGGTTACCCCTTCCTCTTCCAATGCAGCAACGACAGGATGCTCCTTTGTCCGTAAAAATAATGGTTGATCACCGCTTATTAATTTTTTACAGACGCCTAACGGCAGCTGCTCGATATCACCGGCACCGAGCCCGACAATTTGAATTGTACTCAATTTTTCCCATCTCCATTTCTCTTTGTAAAAAGGCTGTTCAATTTACTGCCGAAAGGAATAAGTGCCAGATCATCCGCTTTAAAAAGCTGCTTTTTAAATATGATGGCCATATAGGTCAAGCCGCCAACAGCAACTCCGCTTAAACTTTGAAAACAGGCAAATAATCTGTCGTGCCCCACTGTAAACGGTAAATGATTCGTCAGTAACAGATACAGTTTTAAAACAAGGAACATCACAGCTGCGGCCATACAGACCGAGCGGAGCATAATAACGGAAAACAAGGAAGCCTGCATTTCTCTGTACAGCTTGGAAAACAGCACCAGCAACATGAATAACAAGGCGGCGATTGAGGCAAGCGCCGCTCCTGAAATTCCTAATCCCGTAACAAAAATATTATTTAACAAATATTTGATAACGAAACCGGCGAGAATCGTAAACGCCGGATAATAAGTATGTCCCAACCCTTGCAAAATCGCAGTCACCGTCATAATCATCGAAGCCAATAAGATGATTGTACTTAATAATGCAAGTACAGTTGAACCGGATGTATTCTCAAATAATAATAGATTAGCCGGTTGTATGATACTCCAAAGCCCTACTGTTGCTCCTAATCCGACAATAAAACTAATTTGCAGGGAAAGACGGATTTTTTCCAATAAAAATTGCCGTCCTGACTGCACCCTGGTATTGGCAATCAGCGGAACAAGGGAAAGAGATAAAGATGTTGCAATGACGGTGCCTAATTGAATAAGCGGCTGTCCGCGGTCATAAACACCCTTTAGCGCTTTGGCAAGCTGGCTATCTACTCCTGAAGATACTAACATTGCGTAGACATTTAATGAATCAGCCAGTTGGAGAAAAATTAGCAGCAAACTGCTGACACATACAGCAAAGCCTTGTGTAAAAAATACTTGAAAAATTTTTCTGTAATTTAGAATCGCTGTTTTATTTACATGCTTTATATGCAGCCAGGACCACTTCTGTTGCTGCGAAACATAACAAAGTAAAATAACGAGTGCGGCAGCGCTGCCCAAAATCGCTCCTACTAAAGCGCCCTGTCCGATCTGATACAGAGAATAATGACCATCCCTTAAAAAATAGACAGCGAGCAGAATCACAGAAACCCGGATACATTGTTCTCCAACCTGCGAAGCGGCAGTCGGCACCATATTACCCATGCCTTGAAATGCACCGCGGATACAAGACACAAAAGGAAAGATAAAAAGAATAAAAGAGAGCTGTTTTATTAATGGGGCGAGCTTTTCATCTCCCATTTTAACCGCGAGCCACTCTGCCCCGCAAAATAACAAAAGAAACAGGAACCCTCCAAATATTAATAAAAAAAGCAAGGAAGCATGAATAAGATTGTCCAGGCTTTCCTTACTTGCTTTCTTGATATCTTCCGAAATTAATTTTGAGATAACAACAGGAAATCCATATGTAGAAAGTATAAACAGGAACCCGTAAAAAGGATATACCTGTTGGTAAATATAAAAGCCGACATCTCCAACCATATTTTGAAAAGGAATCCGGTAAATAGCGCTTAATATCTTTGTGATAAGAGCTGCAATTGTTAAATAAAACGCACCTCTTACGTATAGTTTCGTATCATTTAGGGGCTTCAATCGCCTACCCCCTTCCAAAAAAAGAATCCGAAAGTATTATAACATAACAAACGGACAGAAACGAAAGACTTCGAGATCACTTTTTTTGGCATTAGGTACGTTAATGTTTACGGACATCAACTTCTTCTCCTTAAACGCTGACGTGTTTGAAGATAGATAAAGGCCGGCGCTAATGTACTTCAAATTGTCCTCATTAGGCCCGCCTTCTTTATCGATATCTCAAGGGTACACAGGTACGTTTAACAGGGAAGTTATCCGGTCCAAAGTGTGCTTTAAAATTCGTTTATGACTCCATTTGCCTTGCCAGAAACCCGGCCGCTGTTTCAACAGCCTTTTGCTCTACTTCTCCAACGCTTCCCTCTTTTACAAAAATCACGACCGCTCCGATCGGATCTCCGTTCGCAATGATCGGACCAATCGTGTAGCCTGAGATCTTTTCTGTATTTCCATCAACGAGTGAAACTTCATTTTGCTGATTTTCTATGACCGCATTACGGTCTTCCATTGTTTTTTCAACAAGGCCACTAATACTTTTATTTAAAAAATCCTTCTTTGAGCCGCCAGCTACGGCAATATAAGTATCTCTGTCGCAGATAAGGACGGTGTGGCCTAAGCTATCATAAAGTGCTTCCGCGTACTCTTTTGCAAAATCACCTAATTCATTAATTGGAGAGTATTTCTTTAAAATAACCTCACCATCCCGATCCACAAATATTTCTAAAGGATCTCCTTCACGGATACGTAACGTTCTTCGAATTTCCTTCGGTATCACAACACGGCCTAAATCATCGATTCGCCGAACGATCCCAGTAGCTTTCATCTAAGTTTGCCTCCCTTTCCATTGATGATTATAATTTGGCGAAAGAAATCTTCCCCGCTTTGAACTTAGTATCTTTACATATGGAAAGTTCTATTCACTTTGACTGATATTTTTTAAAAGGTCAGCTGCTTACCACTTTATTCCCTGCATCATAAACGCCTTTCACCATCGTATACGCTGCCCGCATCCACTCTTCCAGCTTATAGCCTTTAATATGAAGAACAATTTTCAATCTGCTCCCATCCATTCCCAGACCAATCATTCTCCCAAACGGATTGCTTATTTTAAATAGGCTGGAACCATCGATTGCTTTACTGCCTTCTTCGGAAATAAGAATCAATATTTCATCTTTTGTCTGTTTAATAAGCTCAATGCCCGCCTTTTGTCCGAATACTTTCATTTCGGCAATTTTAAATAAATAGGCGACTTCTTGCGGATATTCGCCAAAGCGATCCTTCATCTCTTCCTGGAGCTCCTTAAGATCTTCTAACGATGCCACACCTCGGAACCGTTTATACATTTCAATTTTTTGATGGCCGTCTGATAAGTATCCATCCGGAATATAGGCGTCAATTTGCAGATCAATTTCAAGCTGCTCCTTCCTAACTTCGATGCCGTTTTGTTTCCGTTCTTCAATTGCTTCTTTTAACATTTGTGAGTATAAATCAAATCCGACAGAGTCGATAAATCCATGCTGCTGTGCACCAAGTAAATTTCCGGCACCTCTTATCGACAAATCGCGCATGGCAATTTTGAAACCGGAGCCCAGCTCTGTGAATTCCTTCATCGCCTGCAAACGCTTCTCGGCAACTTCCGTCAACACTTTATCCTTTCGATACGTGAAATAGGCATAGGCAATCCGATTCGACCGTCCGACACGTCCTCGTAGCTGATAAAGCTGGGAAAGTCCCATTTTGTCGGCATCCTGGACGATTAACGTATTGACATTCGGAATATCGACCCCTGTCTCGATAATTGTTGTACTAACCAGGACATCAAATTCGCCTTCCAAAAAGTCGATCATTACCGATTCCAGTTCATTTTCCGACATGCGCCCGTGGGCATAGGCAATTCGTGCATCCGGAACAAGCATGGACAATTCTTCCGCTTTTTGCTCAATGTCTTCAATGCGGTTGTGCAGAAAATAGACCTGACCATCCCGGGCGAGCTCCCGCTCCATCGATTCCTTTACAAGCCCGCCGTTGTATTCCATTACGTATGTTTGCACCGGAAAACGGTTTTTCGGCGGTGTCTCGATAACGGATAAGTCACGTACTCCGAGCATCGACATATGCAATGTCCGCGGAATCGGAGTTGCCGTAAGCGTAAGGACATCGACATTTGTTTTCAACCTTTTTATTTTTTCCTTATGGGTAACACCAAAACGCTGCTCTTCGTCAATGATTAACAGACCGAGATCACGGTAAAGGATATCTTTGGAAAGCAGCCTGTGTGTGCCAACAACAATATCAACCGTTCCTGCCTTCAAGCCTTTTATGGTTTCTGATTGCTGCTTTCTTGTCCGAAATCTGCTTAACAGGCCGATTTCAACCCCCTGGTCCTGAAATCGCTCCCGCATTGTTTCAAAATGCTGCTGCGCTAAAATCGTTGTCGGAACAAGAAAGGCTACCTGTTTCCCGTCGCAAATCGCTTTAAATGCAGCCCGTAAGGCAACTTCTGTTTTTCCGTAGCCGACATCGCCGCATAACAAACGGTCCATCGGACGTTCTTTTTCCATATCATGTTTGATTTCTTGAATCGACCGCAGCTGATCCTCTGTTTCTTCGTATGGAAAAGCAGCTTCAAATTCACGCTGCAAGTCACCATCAGGAGAAAAAGCATACCCTTTAGCCGCCTCTCTTTCGGCGTAGAGCTTTATTAAATCATCAGCGATATCTTGTACGGATGATTGAACCTTTTTCTTTACTTTTTTCCAATCGCTTCCGCCCAATTTGTAGATCTTCGGCTCTTTCCCTTCTGAACCGACGTACTTCTGGACAAGATCGATTTGATCAACGGGTACGTATAATTTGTCATTACCCTGATAACGAATATGCAAATAATCTTTGTGTATTCCGTTTATCACTAATGTTTCAATGCCTAAATACCTGCCAATTCCATGATTAACATGAACAACATAGTCGCCCGCTTTTAATTCGGAATAGCTTTGAATCCTTTCTGCATTGGATAGTTTCTGTTTTCGTTTACTTTTTTTCGCCCGTTTATGAAACAACTCGTCCTCAGTGATGACGGCAACCTTTTCAATTGGCAATTCGAAGCCGGTAAGCAATTCTCCTTCGATGATCTGGACTTTTCCTTTGATCCATTGATCATGCTCAAGCTCATCTGCTTCTATTTCATAATCAGCTAAAATATTTGTTAATTTTTCTACCCTTTCTTTTGTCGCACCAAGAAAAATAACGGTGTAATTCCCTTTTACAAAACGTTCTATTTCACTTTTTAAAACGTGCATTTGTCCGTGAAAATTTTGCATTTGCTTACACGTAATATTTATAATATTTTGAGGATTTGTATTTGGGACATGCCGTAAAAAAAGAGACAAATAAATTTTTGGCTGTTTTTTCTGATGAATCAATGTATGAAAATCATTTGCCAGCTTGATATGATGAATGATTTCTCCGCTGCTTAATAAGGATGTATACCATTCTGCTTCCTCTCTTTCCAATGATTCGTTCATTTCCTGAACGCGGCTGATTTCATCAATAAATACAACACCATCATCGGATAAATAATCTAGTAAACTAGCTGGCTTTTCGTAAGCGATGGAATGATATTTAAAAACTTGAGACGGTATTTGCTGATTTTTTAATTGTTCCAGTTCATAGCCGACATTTGTTAATAGTTCCTGTTTCGTTTTTTCATCCTTTACCTTCTTTAAGCTTTGCGCTAACCCTACTTCCAAGTTTTTTACTAAATAGGAGAATTGCTCCGGCCCGAAGGGATATTCTGTTGCCGGACCAAACGATGCTGATTTAAGCTTGGAAACCGAACGCTGATCTTCCAAAGAAAAAGTGCGAATCGATTCAATTTCTGTATCAAACAGCTCGATCCGGATTGGATCTTCTTCTGTTAAAGGATATAAATCGATAATTCCCCCGCGCACGCTGAATTCACCGGGAGCAGACACCATATCGGCTCGTACGTACCCCATTTGGATAAGCTCTGAAAGAAAAACATCTATGTCAAGCTCCTCATTTTCTTTGATCGTTACCTGACAGCGTCTCCATAACGATACAGGGGGCAATAATTTGCGAACCCCTGCAATCGGAGTGATGACGATCCCTTTCAACTGCAGGCTCAGGCGATTTAAAACTTCAATACGCTGTGCTTTTAATTCAGGGCTTGCGATGCTTGCTTCAGCTGCAAAAATTTCATTTGTCGGAAAAAGATAAACATCATCTTCATCCAGAACATTCATTAGATCATCATGTAATTTCTGAGCTTGTAATAGATTATGAGTAATGATAACCGTCGGTTTATTTGTTTGCTTATAAATTCCGGCTAAAAACAAGGTCCGCGCTGACCCGGTTAATCCGGAAACCAGCTGTTCTTTTAAACCGGCTTTCATTCCGGAAATAATATTCAGCATATCTTCCTGCTGATGAAAAAAGTTATTTAGTATTTGCATGAATAGCCCCTTCCCCCCTTCAAATTCCTCTTTGTCTATTTTAAACAGAAAAATGCTTTGGAAACTTACTCCAAAGCTTTTAGTGTATTAAATAATCCTGCTGGTGGAATTCCGGATATCGTTCCAATAATTCCTGACAATCTTCACAAATCGTTTTGACATATATATTTCCGTTGGTTTGATCATACGTAATCATTTCTTGCCTTTCTTCATCATTTAATTTATGAAAGCCAAGCTTTTCTGTTTCTGTCATCAGCGAATCAATCTCACCAAGCTTTACTCCACAATGGCGGCAATGATAATAAATTGCCAAGCCAATCCCTCCTGTTATAGACCATATTATACCTTTATTATGTTCTATTTAGTAGGAAAATATTCATTTGGCATCTTTAGTTGGTATTATGCAAAGAGGAGCAGCTATTTGTCTTCTGCTGTGAAAGGAAGCCGTTTGCTGTGGTTAATTAAATTCATTCATGACTTGTATGAATGGAACTTTTAGTGCTTTTTCACATGCATCCTCACATTGGTCGACAGCACTTTCAAGGAGTTTTTGTTCATCCTTGGTAAACCGTCCAAGGACATAATCAATGACAGTCCCATTCACAGGGCGGCCAATGCCTATGCGGATACGGTTAAAATTTTGTGAGCCTAAGTGGGCAATGATTGATTTTACCCCATTATGCCCGCCGGCACTGCCTTTTTGTCTTAAGCGGATCTTGCCGTGCGGCAGATCTAGGTCATCATAGAGCACGATGATATCATCGAGAGATATTTTATAATAATCCATCAATGGGCAGATCGATTCGCCGGATAGATTCATATATGTAAGAGGTTTTAGTAAAAATACCCGCTCGCCATCCACATAGCCTATACCAAAAAGACCTTTCCATTTAGAATGGTCCAAATTAATTTGAAACCGCTTCGATAATGCATCAATAACGGTAAAACCGATGTTATGCCTTGTATTTTCATATTGTTTTCCCGGATTTCCCAAACCAACAATCAGCTTCATTCTTTCACCTCTCAAACAACTAGAAGCCCCGAGAAAGAAGCACTGCGGGAAAGCTTCCACTCGAGGTTATAGTTCTTGCGGTCATCTTACTATTTCCGCTGTAAGGGGTACTTGCCAGCGAACTTATCTTATGGTTCTGAACCTCTCATGACTAAAGTCACGAGTGTTCTCGGCTATTTTATAAATACTGCCGTTCTCTTATTCCTCACTTGCTTTTGTTTCCCTGCCCTCTTCATTTTCAGGAATTCCTGCTTCTTGTTCTTCGCCTGTATTAATTTCCTCTTCTTGTCTTGGCGGTAATACGGAAACAATGACTTCATCGTCATGATGATTGATCTTAAACGGCTGGTTTCCGCTAATGTCTGCAATCGTTACATTTTGACCGACATGTAAATTCGTAACGTCGACAGTAATTTCAGGCGGGATATTATTTGGCGTTGCCGTTATCGATACTTCGTGCAAGGATTGTTGAATAACACCGCCATCCTTTACACCAATGGCATCCCCGCTCAGCACAACTCTGACCTCAGCATTGATTTCTGTTGACATATCAACTGCGAGAAAATCTAAATGAATAAGGTTATGCTTCACAGGATCTGACTGATACTCATGGAGAATAACATTATATTTTTCCCCGTTAAGTTCCAGTGTTATGACACCATTCCGACCGACTTCGCGAATTGTTTTTTGAAAATCCGCCGTATTCAAATAGATTGTTTTGTTACTCAATTTTGATCCGTATAAAACGGCAGGAATATTTCCTTCTTTCCGTAATTTTGTTAATGTTGATTCTTTAAATTCTGTCCGTTCTTCTACATGCAATAAACTAGTCATCTTATTACTCCTTCTTTTTTATACGGTGAACCTTCTATTATAGGGATTTTTCAACCTCTACTAATAGTCGTTCACGTATAGCCTGATTGAAAACGATAGGTTTTCTTTTAAATTTACCCTAAAGAGAAAAAGATAAACATTATTTATTGAATTTGTACAAGAAATTTACCGGTTTAAAAACCTAATCTTAATCAAACAGCGTGCTGACAGACTGATCTTCATGCACACGGATAATTGCTTCTCCAATTAACGGAGCAACAGATAATGATTTAATTTTATCTATTTTCTTTTCTTCCGGCAATAAAATAGAGTTCGTTACAACAAGCTCTTTAATATGTGAGTTTTGAATCCGTTCGATTGCAGGGCCGGACAATACCGGGTGTGTACAGCTTGCATAAACCTCAACCGCGCCGTTTTTCACCAGCGCATTTGCCGCAATGCTGATCGTTCCTGCCGTATCAATAATGTCATCGATCAAAATTGCTGTTTTTCCTTCAATATTCCCTACAATATTCATAACTTCCGCAACATTTGGCTTTGGACGGCGTTTATCAATAATAGCAATTGGTGCTTTTAAACGTTCTGCCATTTTTCTTGCCCGCGTAACTCCACCATGATCAGGGGAAACAACAACAACGTCTCCTTGTAAATCTTTTTGCAAAAAATAATGTGCCAGTATCGGGACACCCATTAAATGATCGATCGGGATATCAAAAAATCCCTGAATTTGCGGGGCGTGTAGATCAAGGGTAATCATCCGGGTTGCTCCGGCAGTTTCCAATAAGTTAGCTGTTAATTTTGCCGTTATCGGCTCCCTGGCGCGTGCTTTCCGATCCTGGCGCGCGTATCCGTAGTAAGGCATAACGATGTTAATTGTTTTTGCAGATGCACGTTTTAAAGCATCGATCATAATTAAAAGTTCCATTAAATGTTCGTTTACCGGAGAACTCGTGGATTGGATGATGTATACATCGCCTCCGCGGATACTTTCTTCAATATTGATTTGAATTTCTCCATCACTAAAGCGTGTTACAGAACATTTTCCTAATTCAACACCGATCACATCTGCGATTTCTTCTGCTAACGGGCGGTTTGAGTTTAACGAGAAAACTTTTAAATTAGGATCTAAATACTTATTCGACATTCTTCATTAGCCTCCAATTGCTGTTACTTTTATTTTTGTTAAGATCCTGCAGAGTTTTTAAATATATTGCCGGATGCATTATTTATTTGATTTTAATTTTTTTACATAATCTTCTTTATTTACTTGTCTTGCACGGGCGATCGACAATGCTGCCCCCGGAACATCCTTCGTTATCGTGGAGCCGGCAGCAATATAGGCTCCTTCTCCTATTGTCACCGGAGCAACAAGATTGGAGTTACATCCTATAAAAGCACCATCGCCGATTTTCGTCAGGAATTTATTTTTCCCGTCGTAATTTACGGTTATCGAACCACAGCCTATGTTTACATTACTGCCGACTTCCGCGTCCCCAATATAACTGAGATGGGAAGCTTTGCTGCCTTTGCCTACAATTGATTTCTTTATTTCTACAAAATTACCAATTTTAACATCGTCGTGAATGTTTGATTGCGGACGGATATGGGCGTACGGGCCAATTTTTACATCCGCTCCTATTTGACTATCTTCAGCCACTGATTGCCGTATCTCCGTATTTGCGCCAACCTGGCAATTGCTTATTTCACTGTTGGGCCCAATTTCACAGCCTGCCTCAATAGTTGTGGAGCCGCGCAGGAAGCTTCCGGGATAGATAATAGTATCTGCTTCAATAACAACATTTGTTTCAATATACGTTTGCGACGGATCCATGATGGTGACTCCGTTTAGCATATGCTTTTTATTTATTCTGCTCCGCATAATCCGTTCTGCTTCTGCCAAGGCAACCCGGTCATTCACACCTAATGTTTCTTCAAAATCCGCGGTTGTGTATGCTGTTACGATCGCTTGACTTTCAGTTAATATCCCGATTACATCAGGTAAGTAATATTCTCCCTGGGCATTTTCATTGTTCACTTTATTTAGGGCATGAAAGAGTGCTTGATTATCGAAACAATAAGTGCCTGTGTTGATTTCTGTAATGAGCCGCTCTTCTGCTGTAGCGTCTTTATGCTCAACGATTTTTGCAACATTGCCGTATTTATCGCGAACTATCCGTCCATAGCCGGCCGGCTCTGTTGTGTTTGCTGTTAAAATCGTTGCTTTGGCATTCATTTTTTCATGATGAAGCAGTAAAGCCTGGATTGTCTCTTTTTTTATTAATGGTGTATCACCGCATATAACGAGCGTTACACCTTCCTTTTGACCAAGCAGCGCTTTTGCCTGCATCACTGCATGCGCTGTTCCCAGCTGCTCTTCTTGCATTACATACTGACTTTGCCTGCCGAGGACCTTGCGTACTTGTTCTGCACCACAGCCAATCACTGTTATAATATGATCCATTTGCAGCGCACTGACTTGATCCAGACAATGCTGTACCATTGCTTTCCCACAAACAGGATGAAGGACTTTATGAAGCTTGGACTTCATTCTCGTCCCCTGGCCGGCAGCTAATATAATTGCATTTCGATTAAGCATGTACATGCCTCCAATAAAACCTTTTTATCCATTAAGAATATTATCTTAAAAAGCTTGACATTTCAAGATGGTATTTGGGCAAAAACAAAAGCGGAAGCGCCTCGCTCATTGCCGTACGAACTGGCCGACTAAAATCGCCACTTCCTGTGGCAACGTCGGCACTAGTACGTCCTGTACGTCGGAAGGTCTTCGACTGAGATAAAGGAAACACGATGGACGTGAGCGAATCGATGTTGACTTATCGGAGGGAGAAGACCTGAAGTTCGATAGGCAATAGGCGCTGGAGCTGGACGTTGATTCGCATCATTAGAAGTTATCAACAAGTTACAATTTTAAAATTTCCTAAAACAACAAAAAAGAGCCTTACTAATTTAGCAGGCTCTGGATGCACCATATTCTAAGAAGCTCCGGCTTCTTCAAATTCGATTTCTAATTCACCTAAGCGGTGGTACTCTGTTAAGACAGCTTCCTGAATTTTACCTCGTGTTCCAGAATTAATGGGATGGGCAATGTCGCGAAATTCCCCATCTGGTGTCCGTTTACTTGGCATGGCAACAAACATACCGTTATTGCCGTCTATCACGCGTATATCATGAACAACAAATTCATTATCTATTGTGATAGATGCAATAGCCCGCATGCGCCCTTCCGTATGAACGCGGCGTAATCTTACGTCAGTGACTTCCATTAAGTTCACCACCTTTACTCTTAAATAAGATAACTTTTTAACTAATTCAACATAAAATTTCAAACTCCTTCTTTATTGGTAAAA
>JAGKQJ010000340.1 GCA_017898095.1 Bacillaceae bacterium Marseille-Q3522
GGATTGAAGTGAGGTTTATTACTTTTGAAAAGCCTCATTTATTTCGAAAAGAAACAGAAGCATTTTTATTAGAAAATGAAGCAAAAAATAATTTACCGCTCGGAATTATCTATCAGCTTGAAAAAAGTGACTATTTTGAAACAAATCCATTTATGGCAATGGTGGAAGTAAATAACAATATTGAGCTTGTTATGGTTATGACACCGCCTCATTCTCTGGTATTCTCCGCCTGTCAGGTTGCAGATGAACTCATTCCTTTTACTATAGAAGAATTGAGCAGGCTTTCGCTTCATGTTCCTGGAATCATTGGAGAAAAAAGCTTTGTCAGGAAATTTGCAAAACAATGGTCCAAGGAGAACTCCTTTGAAGTAATCATGAACCAAAGAATTTACCGGTTGGATGAAGTAAATGATATTTCACTTGTAAATGGAAAGCTTATTTCTGCTGACCGCAGACATATTCTGATTGTCGGAAAATGGATCAAAGATTTTACAGAAGAAGCGATTCCGACAGAAATCGTTTCAGAAAAGGAAGCAACGGAAAAAGCACGCAGATTTATTGAAGATAAGACGATATTTCTTTGGAGCGACAATGGTTCAATTGTATCTATGGCAAAAAAAGCGCGCCCATGTAAAAATGGCATAGTTGTCAATCTCGTATATACACCGAGAGAATACCGTAAAAAAGGCTATGCAACAGCATGCGTGGCATTACTAAGCAAAAAACTGCTAAAAAAGTATAAGTTTTGCGCATTATACACAGATTTAGCGAATCCTGTATCTAATCATATCTATCAGGAAATCGGCTACAAGCCTGTGATTGACTCATGCATGATCAAACTGGATTAATTTGGATAGTGCATTAAAAAGATAGGGAGAAAAAAGCCAAAATAACTACATATATTTCCTGAAATTGGGCAGTATAACAGCATGAAATCTTTGGGAGGCCAAAAATATGAAAAAAGAACGGCTTTTTGCTGTGGCTGCTTTCTTTTTTATGTCTATTCCAGTTTTTACTGCTGTCTATGCCGGAGAAATGGAAAAAGACGAGAAAACGGATCATGTCATCGTTGAGGAGAAAATTGACCTGACTGGAGACGGAAAAAAGGAAATCGTTCAGATTGTCGGAATTCCATTTGAAAAGGGTACTGCTTTTTTAAAAGAGACTTATCTTCAAGTACAAACTTCCGACGGTACTAATATGAAGGCAGAATTAAGCGGCGGTTATGATCCGCAGGTTGAATTTGCCGATTTTGAGCAAGACGGGAAGAAAGATATTTTTATTTCGATCGCAACAGGTGGAAGCGGGGGATTAACGAATCATTTTTTATATACGATAAAAAATGGGAATTTAGCACAACTACCACTTCCTGAGCCATTAACTATTTCCAGCCAATTTAAATTGAATTATAAAGCAGAAATGACGATCGAGAATACAGGTCAAACCTATAAATTTAATTTAAAAGATAGAAAAGAAGAATATGACCGTCTGGGACTTTATCAAAACGGGAGATTAAACGAGCCAGCAGAGTTGATAGTTGATCCGGCATTTGGAACATTGAAACCAATATTGATAAAAGGAAATAAATACGGCTTAAAAGGGATTCAAAGTGTAAGCGGGGCTTATCACGCGGACCGAATTGCCTTTGTAGAATCATCTTGGCTCTATGAAATCAACGCCTGGAAATTAGAATATGTAAAAGTAAGGAAAATGATGCCGGCAAGATAGAATATCTCTAGTATTAGAATATGTTGAAGCAATGCAAATTTTTAACAAGAAAAGGGAGATGATTTCTTAACGAAAATCATCTCCCTTTTCTTGTTTTTAAT
>JAGKQJ010000341.1 GCA_017898095.1 Bacillaceae bacterium Marseille-Q3522
GAATATAATTGTATACGCAGTCAATGTAATTTAACAGGATATTTAGTTGAGAAAATCTAACCCCAAAATCTACTTTTTTTAAAAGAATGAAGGTAGATTTTCATTTATATATGGAAAGTGAGTTGGAAATATGAAGATAAGCGGAGGGTTAATTAAATTTTATCGTGTTAAGAGCGGAATCAAGCAAGAAAATCTAGCTACAGGTATATGTTCTGTTTCGTATTTAAGCAAAATTGAAAATGAAAAAATCAATCCCAATAGTGAAGTGCTAACTTTACTAATGAAAAGGCTGAATATTACTCAAATAAAAAATACTGAAGTTGAAACAACGGAATTGATAAACAAGCTATATAAAAAATTGACTGCATATAGAGATTTACCAGGCTCCAATAAGCTCATAAGTTCTCTTGAATCATCGTTAGATCAGTCTTCAGATTACAAAATGATAAGAAAATTCGAATTATTGAAAGCCTTTTATTTTTTGCTAAAAGGACAGCTTGATGCAGCACACAATTGTATTGAACGGGTATCTCTTGCTGGAATATCTGACTCTGAACAGTTTTACTTACTTAAATATAAAGGTCTATACTTTTTTTTAAAACAAGAATATGTGAAATCCCAAACTTATTATCAAAAATCTAAAGAAGTTTCAGAAGTATTGGTGCTCGAGGATTGGGAAGAAGCTGATCTGTCCTATTTACTAGCTATGGTAAGTATAAAAAATAAGAAAATATTTTTAGGAATTAATGAGATAAACAGTGCTCTAACGATCTATCAACATCTTTTTATTACGAAAAGAATTATAGATTGTTATATATTACTAGCTTTATTTTATAAATATATACCTGATTATTCAAAGGCTATCAGATATCTGCAATATGCAAAAAATATTTCTACACAGACAAAATCAGACGTTTCATTATCCATTATATATCAGAATATGGGGGAGATTTATAGCTCACAACACAGTAGAGATGAAGCTATTAAATCATTTAAATTAAGCTTAGATAAAAAAAATGAAAATAAAAACCTGCAAGGCCAATGTAATTCTATTTTCTCGTTAATCAAAGAATATCAAAAACTAAATGATTATAAAAATATGGGAAAGTATATTGACATTGGCTTATCTTTAATAAATAATAAAGAAAGTAAAAACTTACAAGATTTCTTGTATCATTTTTCGGTTTGTTCTTATGAAAGATCAGATGAATTAATGGAAAATATTCCTTTCATCGAAGAAGCAATTGAATATTTTTCAAAAAAAAATGTCAATTATGCAGTAAAGTATTCGTTATTATTAGCTGATTGCTGTTACGAGAATCGTTCATATAAATATGCAAATAACTATAATGTGATTGCCCGTGATCTTCTCTTAGCAGACAAAAACATTGCAGATTGGAGGGATATTTGATGAAGAAGTTATTAGGAATTACAGGGGTTATTTTCATTATTTTTGGTTTAAGCTTGAATTTGACTGAAGGCTTAAATGAAAAAGCATATGTTTATGATGATGAACTTCCACCGGTCGATTATCAGGAAATAGCAACCATAAGTCCGGATGATGATGAACTTCCGCCTGTTTAGAAACTCGTAAGCTTGTTTATTTAACGAAAAGTATTGTGTGAATAAACTCACACGTTAAACACCTTGCAATCCTTTTTGTAATATAGACTCAGTATACTTCTAATTTTATCAAATTGCATAAAAAACAAAAAAATTCCAATATTTTATTTTTAAGACATCATGTTTAACATTTAAAAATGTATTGTATATTGT
>JAGKQJ010000342.1 GCA_017898095.1 Bacillaceae bacterium Marseille-Q3522
TAATATTGCTATTAGTTTCTTTTAAAGAGACTTGATCAATTCCATCCAAATTTGAGAGTAGTTTTTTATCCTGTTCATTAAATAATTGAAAGTTCGATGAAAAAAGTTCTTCATTTTCAGGATAAAAATTAATTACGATTCGGATACCCATTTCATTTTGACCAGTCAAGTTTTCTATTGTATATTTCTCAAAACTTCTTCCAATCGAAACAACTGTAATAACGGCTGCAATTCCAATTACAACTCCAACAATGGATAAAACGGTTTGTTTAATATTTTGTTTAAAAATAGCTTTGATTGCCATATATACAATAGATAGTATCTTCATACTTTTACCCCATTTTAGATAAAATTCCATCTTGCAGAATAATGGTTTTTTCTGCATAATCAGCAATTTCATAATCATGTGTTACTAATACAATCGTCTTTCCATCTTGATGAATTTTTTTAAAAATCCCCATGATATCTTTAGCTGTATTTGTATCTAATGACCCTGTTGGTTCATCTGCTAAAATGAAACTTGGATCATTAATAATTGCCCTTGCAATGGCTACCCTTTGAAGCTGTCCACCAGATAATTGTGAAGGATATTTGTTGGCTTTATCTAATAAACCAACTTTATCTAGTGTTTTTAGAATATCCTTTTTATGTAAAGTAAATTGATTATTATACAACAATGGCAATTGAACATTTTCAAAAATTGTGTACATATCCAATAGATTGAAGTTTCGGAAAACAAAACCTACCTTATTATTTCGAATAAACGAAATCTCTTTATCTGTTTTATTGGTTACATTTTCATTTTCAAATAAATATACACCATTAAATTCACTATCTAAGAACCCTAATATATTTAATAGAGTCGATTTACCAGATCCCGATTTTCCCATGATAGAAATAAACTCGCCTTGTTTTATTTTTAGGTGTATATTATTCAAAACTAGTTTTTTTTCATCATCAATCGTTAGAATTCAGTTGCATAATAACCATATAAATAAAAATTGATAACAAAAGCACACTTACAAAAATTATCAAAATCCATACATATTTTTTTTTAAAAAAACTCATCTCATCCATCCATATCACCCTGATTCATTTATTTCCGCCAAAATCGCGTTGCTTAAATCTAGTTCATTTAATAAATTGTTTTTATTTTTCATTTTCTTAGTAGTGCCATTGTGTAAAATATAGATTTCATCTGCAATTGCTTTACAAAATGCTATATCATGGGTTGTGATTAAAAGGGATTTTTCTGCTTGGGAATAGGCTAAAATATTGGATTTCAAAAAATCAATACTAACTATATCTAACCCTATTGTTGGCTCATCCATCACAATTAACTCTGGGTTGATAATATCAATAAAACAGAGAGATAATTTTTGCTTCATCCCACGAGAAAAGTATTTTACTAATTTTGGATCCTTTCCGTCCAATCCATATGAAGCTAATTGGCTTTCAAGCTCTTTTCTTGGTATCTTTTTATTGTAAATTGCACAAAAATACTGCAAATTTTCGATAGCAGATAAATATTCGATATATAAAGGCTCATCTTGGATAAAGCCAAACTTCCTTTTTATCTTTGTAGAGTAGGGAGACTGAATCACTTGGTCTTTATAGTAGATCGTACCTTCGTCTTTATTAGACGAACCTAATAAAATATGAACAAGTGTTGTTTTTCCTGCACCATTAGCTC
>JAGKQJ010000343.1 GCA_017898095.1 Bacillaceae bacterium Marseille-Q3522
ACCTATGAGTACAACCGGGGAGCCCTTCGGTAATATAAAGGCAGAAATGAATAATAGACAAGTTTGGACTACAAAGTAAAACCAATTCCGTTTATTATTAAATTCACTGAGAAAAAAATGTAACATCGCATAGGCCGCAAAAATAATTGTAAAGATTAAACTAGATATAATATTAGGGCTTTGTATACTTTGTAGGATTAACGCCCCTATATATACTAATACATTCCAAAAAACAATTGGCACTTTTGAAAATATTATTGCTTCGTTTAGTTCATGATTTAGTGATTTTTTATATGGATTAAGTTTATCCATACTCCATTCACCACCTTTACTATAATTCTATACCATTCCAGAATTAATACTAACTATAATGATGTGAGGATTAACATTCATTTCACCCTTCCATTCACGTTTATTAAAAACGATAAGCAACATTCATGTAAAAAACATTATGTATATCGTTCTTCCTTTAAATCATCTAGCCTCTCTTTCCATGCATAGCTCTTTTGGTGAAGCCAATCTTTCCCATAAAATCCAGGCCGCCAGCCAAGGGAAATCTTCATGTCTACCCTTTACAGTAACAGTATATTGATGGAACCAATTCTCCGAAGGATCTTCGGCGGAGTAGAATTTTTCGACATCTTTTAAAAATGTTTCCTTTTTAAAAGGAATACCAAATTTCCGTAACTTGTGAATGACTTCATCGGTACTTCGTTCGTTCACTTCTTCATATGCAACAAACCTATTAACGGGATTCCTTACAATGCGTTTCGCCATCAATTGTTTATCTTTATCCATACAGCATTTTTCGTATTTTTTACCGCTTCCGCAAGGGCATAAATCGTTCCTTATAATTTTTAAGCATGTTTTTTCTCCCCTTATACAATTACTGCTACAAATTTAACTTTCATTTTCAAAATATAAAAAACAGCCATCCTGAATAAAACTTCAGGTAATATGCCCCATCCAGTAGAACTATAATTATCAGTTAATTTATCTAATGATTTTTCAGATTTTATATTTTTATCAACCAATTCATTACTACTCCGCTGCTGTATCATGAATAGATCTTCTCAACTTCTAATTCATTATTATGATAAAAACTATTAGCATAATTTTTTTAATTGACTTGTTAGTCATCATATGGTCATTTAAAATTCCCCCACCCAACTTATTAAGCTCGTGGGGGAATGGGGTAGAGTTCAACCGATTTGTTGCTGCTCCATCCACACTTTTGTTTCTTTCATACGATATGAATTGCCATTCATATTGACTAAATACGCTTGATGTGGAACATGTCAAGCCTATCGAACACTCCATTTACGAAAAGAGCACTCTATTTAGGAGCGCCCTCACCATAAAAATCGAAGTAATAACTAGTTTTTTTTCTTTACTGGAATCCAAATTTCGCTTCGATACTTTGGATTTCCTGTGTCCGGACTCTCGTTCCACAAAATTTCAGGACCTTCAACCGCCTCATATCCTGAAGATGGAAACCACTCTGAGTATATCCTGCCCCATATATTTTGAAGTGTTTCCGAAAATGGTCCAATGGATTCGAATACTGCCCAGGTACCAGCATCAATTTTTAATACATCAAATTCTGCAGTTTCATTACTTGATGTTGCTACCCCGATGTAATGATCCAATTCTCCTCTTTGTTCCATTCTTCCTTCCGAAAAATTAG
>JAGKQJ010000344.1 GCA_017898095.1 Bacillaceae bacterium Marseille-Q3522
GGTTAATAACTTGTTAGAATCTTGCTGCTCCTTTCCCATTGAATCAATCGCGGGTTTCATCCACCAAAAAAGCGCAAAAATCAGCAGCAATGTAACTATTCCAATGAAAAGCAGCTTTCTTGCTTTTTGCGACATATATAGCACCTCTTTTAAATTCATTCATAAAATTGAAATCCAAGAAAAACTATTCATTACTTTCACCTGACACTAATTCCTTCACCTTTTCCATTTGCGGATCTCTCCCTTGAATAATGTCTTCTATCGTTGTATAGACAGGAATATCCGGATACAATGCATCCTCTGGATCATTTTCAGGATATGGTCTGATAAATTTTTTAAATGAAACAGTAAATTTTATACCAGAGTCAGGTAATTGAAAAGGTAAAGTATCAGCATAAAATGTAGGCGCATTACCGGTTGGTTCCCCGACAATCTTTCCAATTTGATTATCCTTAAATAGGACTGCCCAATCAGTAGCTGCACTGAAAGTGGCAGGTGAGGTCAGTACAAATATATTACCTTTAAAAAGAAGGTTCGGATCACTTACCTTTTTATTTCTCTCAATGGTTGAAGGTGATGAATGATATCCGCTATCGTTCGAGTACTCTTTGCGGGTTTTCTTGACGTATGTGGAGAATCTTACTTCAGTACCATAGCCCATATATTGATCTACATCTAAATATTGGAGGAATTCATTTATAACACCATTGTTCCCTCCGGTATTGCTTCTTAAATCGATTACGATATGATCTATATTATTCTGAGCCACTTTAAGAAAAAATTGCTTTAAGATTGTTTTGTATTCCTCATTATAGTTGCATTCATTTAAGGTGAAAACGGCTAAGGAATGTTCAGGATCCATAGTATAAGACACAAAGCGATCCGATTTTATGTATGGTGAGTAAGGAAAGCTGATTTTCCGCTTGTCATTTATGGATATATTCGCAGTTATTACTGTTCCATTGCGTTCAACTTCTACAGATACACTGTCATCTTTTAGTAGCCCCAAATGTGATAATACAGGGAAAGTTTGCAGCTGAATGGAACCTAAATATTTTACAGCATAACTGTTTTCTGCAGGGATAATAGCTTTAAGTCCATCATAAATTTCTTCCAAAGGTTTTCCGCCAACGGAAACAATGCGGTCTCCTTTTCGAAGAACTTTCGTGTTTTCCATAACATATAGCCCGTCACGCAGCCAAAACACAGGAAAATTTAGCGTTTTTCCTGTTGGAAAAAGATTTCTAGTCAACATGGCTGTATGACCATCTTGCAATAATGTGATTATCTCATTGGCAAAAAAATAAAATTGATCAATTGTCAAAGGCGAGTCAATCCGCTCATACACCTGATCGATTACTTTCTGCTGTTCTTCCGTCCAGCCGTTTCTCGTTGCCGGGTGTACTTCACTTAACACTTTTGCAAGATAATCAAGATCCTCATGCATTTCTTTTACACTTAATAACTTATTAGATTCTTGCTCATTTTCCATTGAATCAATCGCGGGTTTGTTCCACCAATAAAGTGCAAATATCAACACTAATATAGCTAATCCGATGAAAAGTAGCTTTCTGGTTTTTAGAGACATGTAAAGCACCTCTTAATAAATATTAATAGATCTATGCTGGTTACTTCTTTTTACCCTTAGATACATAACATATAGAT
>JAGKQJ010000345.1 GCA_017898095.1 Bacillaceae bacterium Marseille-Q3522
TATTTACAATTGGTTGGTAATATTTCTTGACGTAATCATTATTTACTTTTTCTAATGCACCAGTAATATTTTCAATATAGAATTCAAATTCATTACTCTCAATGAAAGGAACGTTTTCATAAAAATCTATACTTCCATTTGCATTTATGGAAAAATGATAGGCTGACCGTGAATCAGTATCGTTTCCTTTACGAAACATATTGTTATACTTATAAACATGTGTTTTAAATTTCCCTTTTGATTCAAGCCATTTATACAAATCTTTTCGCAACATTGCTTCTTCTAATGAAACCCGGATAGGAGCCTTTGTTTCCATTGTTCTCAGCATATAAAATGGTTTCTTACTGTTCATTGTTATATCGCCGCTTGGTAATCCGACAATATCATTTCCCGCAATGGCATTATAGTCTGCAGTTGTAAAAATACGTGGTAATAAGTAGATTTTACTTTCCGTCTCATATTCATTTTCTGATGCTTCAATAAATATTTTTATATAGTTTTTATAAGGATGTTTTTCTTTTAATTTGATGAAAAATGAAAGAATATCATCTAGGTGTTGTAAAATAAAATTTTTGCAGATCTCAATCCTCTTTTTTCTGCTCTCACTTTGTAAAGCATCTAACAAATGTGAGTAATACATTTGAAAGAAATGTTCTCTTTTTTCCAACTGCTCTTTTTTTTCATCTGTTTTCTTTGCAGTAATTGGATAAACATCGTATATTTTTGTATACGACTTTTCTAGTTGATTATAAAAATATTCAATATGCTTCTTTTTTTCAACTTTTGAAAAAACATTATTTGTTAATAAAACATCTTCTTTTGCAAAAATCGTTAAATAATTGGTGCTATGGATTTTTCTTGCCGGTAAATCAATCGCCTTGTTAAGGTCATCATTTAAAACACTACTGTAGTAATCGCGAATTTGAAACCACTCAAACAATTCACGTTTTTCAATAATTTGAGTATTCTTTTCGACAATCAGGTATCTGTCCTCGACCTCTTTTTTATTTTCTTCCCAACTTTTATCGGGATTTAATTTTACATAGACTCCCTCTTTTAATTTATATGGTTCTATTTTCAAACTTGGTTCATTATGTAAAGCTTCTTTGTAACGATCTACAAGATCTATTAACACTTCGTCACCTCCCTATATGTAATTAGCCACACAAAATCCCCCTCCAATTGAATTTTTTTCTAATAGTCCTGAAGATAATGCTGTCCTTGCTAATCTTTGTGACTTATTATCCTCATTAATATCTAGTTTAAGTTTGCAGCCTAAAAGTTTGATAGATTTATAGTGAAGAGCAATCGGCTTTCTGTTAATAATTTCAATTCTTTTTATAAAAGATTGCTCAAATGTTTCTTCTCCATATAAATCTTTGTACTTTTTCTCTAAATTTCCTTGTATGCGCTTTATCAAAAGATCAATATCGTCTCCTGGAAGAAATGGTTGCCCATCCACTGTAGCAATAACAGGTGTCATTGTATATAACTGCTGAATAAATCTATCAGGAATTTTCTTTTGCTGGCATGCAAGAACTTGAAATGCAGTTTGTGATGTAATTGGCAAAAATCGTTGCAGTTTCTGTAGAAAAAGCTTTTTAGCACTTCTTATTCTAAAAATATACACACGTCCTTTCTTGTAT
>JAGKQJ010000346.1 GCA_017898095.1 Bacillaceae bacterium Marseille-Q3522
GAACATACGTTGGCTATAAATAGCCATGAAAATGACAGTGCTTGCATAAAGGATGTTACTAGTAAGTTAGATAAATATAAATACAGAATTATTTCCAATAAAAATTATAATTGTTACGAACTTAAATGTATTTATAGTATGTGTGATTATGTTGTAGGAACAAGATTTCATTCGGTTATATTTTCATTGAGTAATGGTGTTCCTGGAATCGCAATTACTTATGCGGGGAATAAGGGACAGGGTATTATGCATGATATTGGATTAGATGAATTTACAGTTGCGATCAAAGATGTGCGATATTCAATACTAAGAGAAAAATTTGAAAGATTAATTAGTAATGAAGAAGTTATTAGAAGTAAAGTTTCTAATTATCTGAAATTGGCTAAAATGCAGCGTGACAAACTGATAGAGAAAATCAAGTTAGCATTAGGATAGAGGTAAGATATGGAGAGAAAATTAAGGGTACTAATTATTACATCTATGCCATGGAGAAACGATAATAATATTGGTAATTCTTATTCTAATATTTTTAAGGGGATGGAAGATAGAATAGAATTTGCTCATATTTATTGCAGAAGTGGTATGCCACAAAATAAACTTTGTCATAGATATTTTCAGGTTACCGAACAAGATTTATTAAAAAACATTAAGAACCGTAAATATAAGCCAGGGAGAAAGTTTTATCTGGAGGATGCTTACCAAACGGAGAAAGAAGTTTTCTCAGAAACTTATAATAAGATGCGAGTACTGCGTTGGGAAATATTTTTTATAGCTCGTAATATGCTGTGGAATATCGCTGATTGGATTACTCCAGAATTAGATCAGTTTGTAGAAGAATTTAATCCAGATGTGATTTTTGGAACTCTAACTTACATGCCTAATGTTAATAAATTGATGGTACATTTGCAGGAAAAATTTCAGAAGCCTTTGATCACCTATGCGTGGGATGATGTATATTCATTAAAGCAATTTTCTCTTTCACCTTTTTATTGGATTAGAAGATTTAATCAGCGTATACACATAAAGAAATGTGTTGAGAAATGTGAATATCTCTATACAATTACAGATATGATGCAAAGAGAATATTCAAAGTATTTTAACAAAGATTGTAAACTCTTATTTAAAGGATACGAGTTCGTTGGTGAACCACAGATTAAAACCAAAATGTCCAATCCGGTTAAAATGGTTTTTATGGGGAATATTGGTGCTGGAAGGTGGAAATCCCTTGCAAAAATCGTGAACGATTTAACAGAGATTAACAAAGAAAGTCAAAGAGCAGAGTTACTAATATATACGTTATCACCTAAAACAGACGCAATGATAAAGGTGCTTGAAGTTCCTGGAACGAGTAAAATAATGGATGTTGTTTCGAATGAAGAGGTGATGCCTACTCTTCGTTCGGCAGATATACTGGTTCATGTGGAACCGAAAAAAATGAAAGAACGTCTTTTCTATAGGCTATCTTTTTCAACAAAATTAGTAGACTATTTTTATACGGCAAGATGTATATTGGGAATTGGTGGATTAACTGCTTCTATAGATTATTTACAGCAACATGATTCAGGGATAGTTGAGTTAGATATGTCTAGGTTAAAAGATACTCTTAGAAATTTATTAAAAAGTGAAAATAAAATTAAGGAA
>JAGKQJ010000347.1 GCA_017898095.1 Bacillaceae bacterium Marseille-Q3522
ATATTAGGGGCAATAATTTGTTAAGAAATGTAACTTTTTCGGCTTCTGCATTTTTGCTCGGCGGTGCAGCAATTGATGCATATGAAGTGTTGTTTATTAAAAATGCTCTTGATCTCGGCCCTAAAGGGTACGCATTTGTTGTATCTTTAAGCGGAGCATCTTTTTTAATTGGCGGCTTTGTAAATGTGTTTATCTCAAAGTGGTTCGATTCCCGGTCACTATTTGTATATGGGACGATTCTTGCTGTTTTTGCAAATATTATGTATTCCTTTTCTGTGAATATTTATTTAGTAACAATTAGTTTAATTTTGACAGGGATCGGGGTAACTGCGCATAATACAACAGCCACAACGATATTGCAGACAAATATTCCAAAACATTTGCAAGGGAGAGTAACAAGTTTTCAAAGTACATTTCCTGACCTTTCTTCGACTGTTTCGGTGTTGATTGCTGGAATTTTTGTTCCGTATACACCGATTAGAATAATTGTTATAGTTGCAGCCTTAATTACATCATTGGCACTATTACCTTTATTTTCAATTGCAGATAAAGAAAAAATATCTTTTAAGAAAAAGTCTCACTCGGCTCAAGTGGGAGAAAAGTAAATGATTTTATTTTTGTTTAGAAGCTTCTTTAGAAATACATGAAGGGAGGTGAGATAAGATGAAATGGGTAAGAAAAGCGAATAAATTTGAAAAAATGTATCCACAGGCTGGGAATAAATGTATTAATGAACACTGCTAATTGAAAACTCTAAACCCCCAGCTGTGCTTAGGAGAGTAAGGTAAGCAGTAGTGACACGGCGAGCTCAAAAAAGCCTCCTATGTTAGAATGATAAAGGTATCGCAAGCTAATTTCATGTAATATAGGAGGCGGTAATATGAACTGTTTAAGTCAATCGCACACAAAATGGAAATAAAGGCGGCATATTGTATTTTTCTAATACAGAAGGAAAATAATGTATGGTTTCCGCCAAATTTAGAAGTAATGTTCGGAATCGTTCTAATATTTTTTTTGATTATTTGCTCTATGGTTTTAAGTGCCTTTTCTTTATTATTTATTATGGTATTTGTATTTGGATTAAGGCATATGCATAATGTATTATTTTTAGTTCTTCGACCCGCAATGGCTTATCTAATGGTTCAACCCCAAAAAGGTCATAATTATATTTAGATCACAATATAGGATGGAGGAGCGATGTGAAAACACTATATATTGTGGTTTAGTGCAACTTTTTTAATGATATCCCTGTTTTTGGGGACTAACCGTACTTTTTGAAAGTTACGATTTATTTATGATTTTTCAGTTATTTTTGTAATCGGAATGGGAAATAAAATAAGAAACACATTTTTGTGATTTATTTCACATATATTAAGTTATTATTTTCAGTCTAAAATTATTAAAATTTTCGCAATTAGAATTTTTAATTATCCGCAATTGATTATCCGAATTACTGGAATAAGTTCACGATTATTCTATGCCAATCAGAACCGTTATTAATGCCTTTGCACTTGTTACTATAATAGCGTTGATTCCACTGTTTTCTATTTTAAAAACAGGAAAATTACTTTTAGAAATAAGTCTGCTTCTATCTAAGTAGGAAGTAATTGAGTGGGGAGAAGAATCATG
>JAGKQJ010000034.1 GCA_017898095.1 Bacillaceae bacterium Marseille-Q3522
TGTTAATACTGGCACATTTAAATACTCATCAGGATGGTATTTTTATCTCTATAATCGTATATATATTTGGAATGTTTCTTACTTTTATTTCAGTAATTGTGATAATAGAACCTGGGAAGAAACGATAAATAAGAAAAGCACGTGCCACACTAATAATTTTATGTGGCCGGTTAGGTGGTCTGTTTGGATAACCAGGAAAAAACGTTAAAGAATTTTATAAGTGGAATGATTGGACCAACTGTGGTTGGTAATCTAATAATTGGGAGCTTAATGAGTGCAATTCCTGTACCATCCCTTACTATATTTTTAATGGTAGTCATTATTATTTGTATTGAAGTGATAATGAATTGGGTATGGTTTAAAAAAATAGAAAGTAAACAGCAATACGTTGGTCTAACATCTTTTCTGCCATTGATAACATCTGGTTTCTTTGCAACCATTCCGTTAATGCGGATTACTTATGGGAGTATATTGTTTATTATTGTCCTGCTGCTTTATTTAACAGTTTTCGTTTTTACACTTTATAAAAGGAAGTTAATCTTGTATTCGTTTGAAAATATAAGGCACTCCTGGCTTGCAAAAGGGGCAATCTTCTTTATACTAGTAGTTCTCGTTATCGGTTCCATGTCGGCGCGAAACGGGCAGGAATTGTTAATACTGGCTCATTTAAATACTCATCAGGATGCAATCTTTATTTCAATTATCGGATTTGCCATCGGTTTGTTTTTTACTTTTATTTCAGTAATTGTGATAAAACAACCGGATAAAATAAAAAAACAGTAATTTAATTGCATTGTGGAATTGAAGTTGTATCTTTGGCAAACAAGCAAAAATATGAAAAAAGAAGGAGCTGATGATATGAAGAGACTATTTGCAACATTAATGATTGGCATCTTGTTGTTTTGGAGTGCTTCACCAATCGTTAGTTATGCGGAATTTATTACTCCGGGGAAACCAATTACCCCCGGTGATGCAATGACACCTGGAAAGCCAATTGAAGGCGGTCGGTTTATCATTCCGGGGAAAGTATTCACTCTGGGGAAACCGATACAGCCAGGTGAGGCGGCAGGAATCAGCGGACAGCCAATTATTCCCGGTAATCCTTTACAAGGAGGAGGTTTCCTTATTCCAGGAAATCCGCCAGTTCCCCCTTCCGGATTTGGAGTTGGGAATCCCATCCAATCGGGTCAGGGCTATAATCCAGGTCAAGGAATAACCCCAGGTAAAGGGTACACTCCGGGTCAAGGTTATGAACCGGGTCAGGGTATAACCCCAGGCCAAGGTTACGCGCCAGGTCAAGGTTATGAACCGGGTCAAGGTTATGAACCGGGTCAAGGCTATGAACCGGGTCAAGGCTATGAACCAGGTCAAGGCTATGAACCAGGTCAGGGTTATGCGCCAGGTCAAGGCTATACACCAGGTCAGGGATATGCGCCAGGTCAAAGCTATGAACCAGGTCAGGGATATGCGCCAGGTCAAGGTTATGGCCCGGGTCAGGGATATGCGCCAGGTCAAGGTTATGCGCCAGGTCAAGGCTATGCGCCAGGTCAAGGTTATGGCCCGGGTCAGGGATACGCGCCAGGTCAAGGTTATGGCCCAGGTCAGGGATATGCGCCAGGCCAGGGTTATGGTCCAGGTCAAGGCATTGGATCAGGCCAAGGCAGCACACCAGGCCAAGGCTATGCGCCGGGTCAAGGTCCAAACGGAGGCCAAGGTTCAAATGAAGGATCAGTGCCGTCACTATCTGAAGTTCTTTTTAAATCTACTAATGATGAGAATGGTGTATTTGGCCACGTATCCGGAGCAATCAGTGATTTTAAAACTTATGGATTAAATTTATTAAATGCGAACGTTGCCGGTGGACTTTTATCCACTTTAGCAGGTTTTGAAGCGCAAAAGATTCAAGGAAGCTCAAATTATGCGGTCTATGGAAAAAACAATTATCAAAATAAATTCCTGGATTACTTGTATCAAAACTATAAAAATTACACTTATAACAATAATAGTGCTAATTTAGGACCGCATTCCCGCAGAATAAGTGAGACAAGATGGAATGAATTTTTAAAATCTAAAAAATTGCAGCTAATTGATCAATCTTTACCTGGTTATGTTTGGAGTTCAGTATCCAAAGCGGTAAATAATAGCTGGAATCCATTTACGAAAGCGGCAATAAATCCGAAAAATTGGTTAAAAGGCAATGCTTTTAATAAAGAATTCTTTGCGAAAAGCAATATGCTGAAATTAAGCGGACCGTTAAATTATGCTTTAACGGCTGCCGGTTCTATTTATGATTATGGCTGGGGGAAAAATAGTAAGGTCGGAATTGCTTCAACCGATTTTGCGGCTGACCTAACTACGAATGTAGCGATCGGAGCAGGAACTACTGCATTAAGCAGTATCGCTGCAAGTGTTGCAGCAGGAGCTGTCGGCGGATCCGTTGTACCGGGATTAGGCACTGTTGTAGGAGCGGTGGCAGGACTGGGAACAGGTTTGGTCATGACTTATTTAATCAATGGAACCCCAACCGGAAGGCGGCTTAAAAAAGCTGTGACGGGCGGAATAAAGAAGGCCTACGATGGAGTTGTGTCTGGCGTTAAAAAAGCGGCAAACGGCGTTTCTTCTTTATTTAAAAACTTGGGTGGATTGTTTGGATAAGAAAGAAAACCTAATCCTAAGTGAGCCTGTATCCTTCAGGCTCACCAACTGTTTTTTAATTGCAAATCCGGGTTAAATACGAACAAAAAAGTTTAATAGAAAGGGAGATGGAGAAATGAAAAGAGTATTCGGTTTTATGATAATTGGGGCTTTATTGTTTTGGGGCTTTACCCCTTTGGTTAGTTATGCAAAACCTATCACACCGGGAAAACCGATTAAAGCGGGAAAACCAATTGAAGGCGGAAAGTTTATCGTTCCAAGTAATGTTCAAGAACAAGAAAAAGATCAAGAGGAAGATCAAAAATCTAATGACAAGGAAAGTAATAACCCGGAAACAGAAAGTAATTCTTCAAGTAAGTCAATGAATATATCTGGGGAAGTATCTCCTTCAAGAGAGATTCAATTACCTGGTGAAATAACACCAATAAAAGGATATATTTTACCAATTGGTAAAATAACACCAATAAAAGGGCGTATTTTACCAATCGCACCGCCGCGAAAAATAATCTTACCTATCATACGTCCGCCACGATATATCACTTTGCCAATCAAACGTAATCCAAGGTTTATTACGTTACCGGTAGAACCTGGTTTTGAAAAAGCAGTACCAAAAGAGATTAAGTTATACCCTGCAGTTCCAAGGGGAGATTTCAATCCATTCCCGATTTCACCGATATACAGGCCGGTTGCACCTCCTTGGAAAATAGGTATACCGGTGGAACCGCCAAAAGCGTTACTCCATTCCGAACCTTCAGAAGGGGAAGCGGCAAACAATTAAATGGTTGTTAAAAAGTTTAAAGCAGGGAAGGGGTTGATAAATTGAAACGGCTATTTGCACTTCTCATGATTGCAATTCTGTTGTTCTTAAGCTTTTCACCGGTGGTCAGTTATGCGGGAGTTATTAAACCTGGTAAACCAATAGAAGCTGGTAAACCGATAGAAGCTGGCAAACCAATGGAACCTGGCGAGGCTATAAAGGGCGGAAAATTTATCGTCCCCGGAAAAGCATATGAACCGGGAAATACAAGCGGATTTACCGGGCAGCCAATTATTCCGGGGATCCCGCCTGCTTTTCCAAATATGCCTGTTGTTCCTCCTACCGGGTTTGGATCATGGAATCCAATTGGTTTACAACCCGGCAGTCCAATCAATAGCGGTTCGGGATTTATCCCGGGACAAAGTCCGGGAGACAGCAATGGCTATGATCCTGGCCAAGGATTCGGAGGCGGCAATGGTTATGGTCCGGGTCAGGGATCCGGAGGCGGAAATGGTTATGGTCCGGGTCAGGGATCCGGAGGCGGCAATGGTTATGGTCCAGGTCAAGGATCTGAAGGAGGAAATGGTTACGCTCCGGGTCAGGGATCTGAAGGAGGAAATGGTTATGGTCCAGGTCAAGGATCCGGAGGCGGAAATGGTTACGGTCCAGGTCAAGGATCTGGAGGCGGCAATGGTTACGCTCCAGGCCAAGGATCCGGTGAAGCAGGGAATCCCGGATCGCCTGTAGATGAAGGTACGCAGCCTCCTACAGATAGTTACTTTGAATCACCTGGTTATAATAGAGGAGCTTTCGATCTTATTATTGGTGGGATGAAATTTTATAAAACTTGGATAATTAATTTTTATCAACCGGTTTCAAGAGGATTTGCTGCAAATTTCGCAGGTTTTGATGGTTTTAAAATACCTGTTGGCTCAAACTACTATATTTTAGGGAAGAGTTATTTAAAGAATCCTTATTTGAATTATTTATATCAAGACTATAAAAAATTCATTTTTGATGGCGATAAAGTTTATTTGGGACCGTATACACGCAGAATTAGCGAAGCAGAATGGAATGCTTTTTTAAAAGCGAAAAAATTACCGCAAATCAATCAATCTATTGGAAGCCACATGTGGAATTCTATTTCTTCAGCGGTAAAAGATAGTTGGATGCCTTTTACGAAAAAAGCGCTGAACTTAAAAAACTGGAAAAATGGCAGTGCTTTTAATAAAAGCTTTTTTGCGAAAAGCAATATGCTGAAGTTAAGCGGCCCCGTAAATTATGCTTTAACTACAGCAAATTCTATTTATGATTATGGCTGGGGGAATAAAAGTGACGTTGGATTTGCATCCACTGATTTTGCTGCAAGTATAACAACTGATATCGCTTTTGGCGTAGGTACAACGCTACTAAGTAATATTGCTGCCAGCGCTACAATTGGTGCTGTCAGTGGTTCGGTTGCACCTGGAGTAGGCACGATAATAGGAGCAGCAGTAGGACTCCTAGTAGGTCTTACCGTTACAATTTTATTAAATACGCCGTTAGGAAGAAAAATAAAGGATACAGTAACAAAAGGAGTAAAATTTGCTTACGATGGCATCGTTTATGCGGGGAAAAAGGCTTACGAAGGCGTAAAAAATGCCGGGAAGAAGTTATTTGACCGTGCCGTTTATGCAACAAAGAAAGTAAAAGATTATGCTGCTTCGGTTGGGGAAAAAGTAAAAAATACAGCGAAAAAAGTGAGAGATGGAGTCGGCAACGCTGCGAAAAAAGTAAAAGACGGCGTCACATCTGTCATAAAGAATATTGGTGATCTATTTGGATAATCAAAAAAAGGATTTAAAAACTTTTTTTAACGGAAATGTTTTTGCTGTTATCGTTTTGAATGTCATAATGGGTACCATTTCGAGCCTGATCCCCTCAGGCTCCCTGGCCATTTTTCTGTTTGCCGTTGTCATTACCGTTATTGAAGTAATAATTAGCTGGAAATGGTTTAAAAGTATTGAGAATAAAGTACGCTACAACTCTTTAACAGCTTTTCTGATGCTGGTAACAGCGGGTTTCTTTACGGTATTGCCACTATTGAGGTTAACATACGGCAGTATCCTGTTTTTGCTTGTACTGCCGCTTTATTTATGCGTTTTTATTTATACCATTTCGAAAAGAGACAAAATCTTCACGGCATTTGACCGTCCGGAAAAATCACGGCTGGCAAAAGGGGTATTTATTTTTATTGCGATCATTTTCCTAATTGGCTCCCTCTCGGCTTGGAACGGGCAAGAACTATTTCTATTAGCAATATTAGATGATCAGCAGGGAACTGTTTTTGTATCTGTGATTATTTATGCGATTGGCTTATTTTTCACATTCATCTCATCCGTTATGTTAAAACATCCGGATAAGATAAGAAGGCAGTAAAATCTCCTTAAAAAAATGATCTGTTTGCGCTACGTTAAGTGGCTGAAGTGTTCATCATAATAACATATTTTAAAAATATGATTGGCGGTGGTTTTCATGTTTAAAGCATCCGGTTTTTTCAAGACAGTTGGAATTGTGATCATTGTGTTAGTTTTCTTTTCTTTTATTGCCGGATTTTTTATGAATAGTAATCCTATTTTGTTTCTTATTATGATGTATGTTTGCACATACGTTTTAAGTGGCGTTCTAGCACCAATTTGGAATCAAGAAACACCGTATTTCGCAAGTTTTCTTACCAGTATTACCTTGACAGTTATCAATTTATTCTTTTCTGTGTATTTGCTTAATGTGATGGTGCTGGCCGATCCGGTACAGGTTAACAGCAGTCTCGTACGTAATTCGCTCGTTTCATTATTTGTAACCTTCATTGTTGTACAAATACTAAAAAGAAAGCAGGTGCTGGCAAAATGATCAAAGAGATTGCTTCTATTTTTAACCGCAATATCACGCTGATCGTCATGCTTTCTTTTTCACTTGTGCTGCCGCTTTCGATGTTTCTTTTTATTGCGGTGATCTATATCTATGGATATGCAGAAATAAACTTGAAAAATATTTATGCACTATGCTTATCAATATTAAATTTCACGCTTGTTTTTCCGCCGTTTTTCTTGTTAGTAAAAAAAGATATGACCGGTGAAGAAGTTCGTTTTCGTGAGTTAATCAAGTATTTTTTTGATAAATTCGGTTTTGTTCTGTTAACGACGGTATTTTTATATGTGATAGCACTTGCTGGTTTCTTTCTACTGTTTATTCCGACGATTATCAGTATTTTTATGCTTTTATTATTTCCGTTGTATTTAGAACAGGAACGATTCGGCTTGGTTTTCAAAAATACTTGGAAGTTAATAAAACAAGAACATCTTTTTCTGATTGTAGATTTACTGCTGATTGTTTCTCTGTATCTGCTATTGTGGTCGGGAGCATTTTATCTTATGTCCAGCTTTGATAATAACTCCTTTGTATATATGATTTTAAGGGCAATAATGAATGCCTTGGCATTTCCGTTGATGTATTTCTATTTAATATGCAAGTACCGGAAGGATTTCTCCTATAATGAACAACAACTGAAATGGGAAAGGGGGTTTTAATTTTACTTGTTGAAACGAGATGACTGACAGCATATACAGGGCAAGTGTATTGTCAAATGTGAAATACTATTTTTTCATCAATGAAAGGGCAATAGAGTATAATGCCACCATAAAAAAGATGGTTTTTGCATACGGATGGATTCATAGATCAAAGCACCGAAAAACAGTACGTAGCAAGTTTCATTTTAATAAGGAAGGTTCAGGTGATGGAAATGGCTGAACACAAGGAATTATACAAAAATACATTTAAGCGGACGCATGTCGTGCTCGTGATTCTGTTTTCGATTTTGACACTTGGTGTGTATTTAGGCTACTGGTTTTTAAATAGAAGAAAAAGCATCGCCGATCTCGGAGGAGAAAAGGTGGTTCCCTTCAAGTGGTGGTGGTTCTTTACTATCTTTCTTGTATGTTCGTTTTTCTTTACTTATCTTGGAGATATATTTCTGACTCCATATGGAGTAGCCGTGTTTAGTTCTGTTAATTTGATATTAAGTTATTATTTTCTCGGGCTGTTATATTATTCTGTTTTCCGTTTGAAAGCAGTTTTGGAAGATTATTATCAGGAAACGCTCTTCCGGCCGTGGCTTCTCGTGTTATTTCATGTATGGTATCTGCAATTTATTATTAATCGAATGGAGGGGGCAGAAGTTGAGAAAAAGAAACCGGTACTTTCACAAGTTCTGGAAAAATGAAAAAGGTTCTGCAAGTATAGAATTTTTAGGGTTATTGCCGTTTTATTTTCTCTTTTTTCTCTTGCTCTGGCAAGTCGTAGCTTCCGGCTATGCCGTTTTTTCAGCGAAAACAGCGGTTAATGAAGCTGCAAAGACTTTTGCGTCCACGAACAGTGTATATGATGCGGAAGACGTGGCAAAAGAATCATTAGGGAATAGCACGGTTATTACCTTTAAGAAGCTGGAAATCATTGCAATCGATAGTAATGGGAAATTCAGGGCGAAACTTTATACCGATCATCCTCTAGTCTTTATTCCAAACCAGTGGAAGGCACAGACATCTTTGCCGTTAGAGCAGGAAGCTGTAGGAACGGTATTAACACGGCCATGAAAAAATTTTTGCAAAATGAATCAGGCAGTTCGTCGTTTTATTTTTTATGGCTGCTCGGTATTATTGCCCTCGTCTTTCTCATTGTAACAAATATTATGAAAATTTATGTTGTAAAGCAGCAAGTATCGCTGTCTGCAGAACAGGCAGCAATGGCCGGAACAGCCGTGGTTTTGGAAGAAACGAAGAAAGCTATTGAAGAATTTGATCGGGAGCCGTCATGGATTGCAGAACGGATCTTGACCGGCGAAGATCCGATTGCTGAACAAGTGGATGATCGGAAGAATTCATACAAAGCAAGAGGTTATCGTGAGCCGGAAGCTTATTTAAAAGCAGTAAATGATATTTTACCGGATAAAATAGATGAGCACCGGAAATTAAAGCGAATACTTAGTGATCGGATTAATAGTAGCCAGGGATCGATTTATTCAGCAGTTATCAATATCATTGATGAAAATGATGTCAGTACAGATACAAATGAGACAGAAATTTTTTTCACTAATGAATGGCAGCTCGCAGTAAAAGCAACCGGAAAATTTGAAACAATCGCCGATAATAAGTATATTTCCTCGTTTTTGGGAAAAATTCCACAGAGAGCCTATGGACCAAGAATCGAATATTTGCACAACTTAAACTAGAAACCCGCTTCCAATAGAGGCGGGTTTCTACTAGATTATTTCCGAAGCATATACAGGAAAACATCAGCCTCTTTCGTTTAATAGAATGTTAGCTTCTTAAATAGGGTTTAGATCGCCATTTCCTTCAAAGTTTCTGAAACGATAACATCTGCTTCTGTTTTTTTCAGGACTTCTGCAACCGATACCCCGGGCGCTGTTTCTGTTAAAACGAGGCTTTCAGGACACACCTCAAAAACGGCAAGATCAGTTACAATTAAATTCACAACTTGTTTTGCGGATAACGGTAACCTGCATTTTTTTAATACTTTAGAGTTGCCTTTTTTATCGACATGTTTAATCGAAGCGATCACTTTTTTCGCACCAACCAATAAATCCATTGCCCCTCCCATACCCGGAGTAAAGGATCCTGGAATCATCCAGTTGGCGATATTCCCTTCCTGATCCACTTCTAAAGCTCCAAGAACCGTCATATCCACATGACCGCCGCGAATAATGGCGAAAGAAGTGGTCATATCAAAGGTAGAAGCTCCAGGAAGTAAAGTAATCGGCGCTCCTCCCGAGTTTCCTAAATCAGGGTCGGCTGTTTCCATTGTTGGAGTCGGACCGAAACGTAATGCGCCGTTTTCAGCCTGCAACACGACATTGACACCTTCGGGGATGAAATTTGCTGCTTGGTTGGGAATGCCGAATCCTAAATTCACAACCATCCCATCTTTGAATTCCTGACCGATTCTCCTGGCAATGATTTCGACAGCGTTCATTGTGTTACCTCCTCTTTCTTCAGCATATTGTTTCTGCCCCATAAATCCTGAAAATATTTTCTTCGCTCTGCTAACGTATTCCCTTGTACAAGATAGTCGACGAGAATCCCGGGAATATCGACGTCTTCAGCGGCAATGTCACCTGTCTCGACAATTTCATCGACTTCGGCAATGACTGTTTTCCCCGCTAATGCCATTTCCAGCGCGGAGGATTTCGATGTTCCTGCTAAAACAATATTGCCGATTTTATCGGCTTTGAAGCCTTTTATGAGGGAAAAATCTGCATCAAGCGGTTTATAAAGTAAATATTCTTTGCTGTCGATGACAATTTTTTCATTGAATTCTTCTTGCTGGGTACCTATCCCTACTGGGGTAACGACGGCTCCCAGTCCTGAACCGCCGGCACGGATTCTTTCCACTAAAGTGCCCATCGGACAAAATTCCACCTCTAAAGTTCCGGCATTAAATTGTTCGACAAAATGTTTGGACGTTCCAATATGGGCGCCAATAAATTTTTTCACTTGGCGGTTTTCAACTAACTTGCCCACATCATGTACTTCCCCAGGAAAAGCGGCAACCGATTGAATGAGTGTTAATCCGCCAACTCCGCTTTGTGCTAATTCATCAATCAAGCGCAGCGGGGCACCAACGCCTAAAAACCCGGAAATCATCACACTGGAATTAGATTTTACCAAAGCAACTGCCTGTGATGCAGATGTGATCTTTTCCATAATCATTCTCCTTTTTTTATTTTAAAATCTTCCAATATTTATGAATATTAAAAAATAATTATTGTTGGCATTATTTTCGTGTAAAAACAGCTTTCCTCTTACCCATAAATGCGTTCATACCTTCTTTTTGATCTTCTGTTGCAAACAGAGAGGCAAATACCTCTGCTTCAAATGTCAAAGCTCTGTGCAGATCTAAATTTAACCCTTGATTAATTGCGTTCTTACTATATTCCACAGCCAAAGGAGCATTTTTGATTATTTTCTTTGCTAATTGTTTCGCTTCATCCACGACTTTGCCTTTTTCCGTTACATAATTAACGAGGCCGATTTCATAAGCTTTTTCCGCATTAATCGTACTGCCAGTGTAGATCAATTCTTTTGCCCTTGCTGGTCCGACTAAGCGGGATAAACGTTGGGTACCGCCAAAACCGGGGATAATTCCTAATCCGGCTTCCGGTTGGCCGAAAATGGCATTTGTCGCAGCGATTCGTAAATCACAGGCAAGCGCAAGTTCACAGCCTCCACCTAAGGCATACCCGTTTACCGCGGCAATGACCGGCTGCCTTAGATGCTCTAATTTAGAAAAAACGGCATTGCCAAAAGTGGAAAAAGCTTTGCCTTCCAGCACATTTTTCGCTGCCATCTCGCCGATATCCGCACCTGCGACGAAGGATTTTTCACCATGTCCGGTGATCACAACTGCTTGAATGGTTTGATCGCTTGCAATGTCATCAAGAGCACCATTTAATTCTATTAATACCTCTGTGCTTAACGCGTTCAAAGCCTTGGGACGGTTGATTGTTAAGACTGCCAGCTTCTCTGCTTTCTCCAGTAAAATCGTATTGTATTCCGTCATCTTCCTTCCTCCTTATTCGTAGTGATAGAATCCGCGTTTCGTTTTTCTGCCCAGTAATCCGGCTTCGACATATTTTTTCAGTAACGGACAAGGTCTGTATTTTGAGTCTGCAAAGCCGGTGTAAAGGACATCCATAATCGCCAGGCAGACATCTAACCCGATTAAATCAGCCAACGCCAGCGGGCCAATCGGATGGTTTGCGCCCAATTTCATTGCCGCATCAATTTCTTCAGCGGAAGCAATTCCTTCATAAAGAATGAAAATCGCTTCATTGATCATTGGAATTAATACACGGTTGACAACAAAGCCTGGAGAATCTTTCACTTCTACCGGTGTTTTTCCAATAAATGTTGCTACTTCTTTGATTGCGGCTTTTGTTTCTTCTGATGTTGTCAAGCTGTTCGTGATTTCTGCCAGTTTCATAACAGGTGCGGGATTAAAGAAGTGAAATCCGATTACTTTATCAGGACGCTTTGTAACCGTGGCAATTTCCGTAATCGATAAGGATGATGTATTGCTTGCCAGAATCGTTTCTTCCGGTGTAATAGTATCCAATTCTCGAAAAATAGCTAACTTTATTTCTTTGTTTTCGGTTGCTGCTTCGATAACCAGTTGGACATCCTTTGCATCTTCATAATTTGTCGATGTCGAAATCCGGCTGATGATATGATCCAGTTCTGTTTCTGTCAAACGTCCTTTTTGGACACTTCGTTCTAATTGCTTTCTTATTTTTGTAAAACCGTGCTGTACAAAGTCTTCTTTGATATCATTCATGACCACTTCAAGTCCCGCTTGCGCGATGACTTGTGCAATTCCACTTCCCATTTGCCCGGAACCAACAACCATCACTTTTTTTATCTTCATCATCTCATCCTCCTGTGTTTTTTTCGATCAATCCGGCCGTTCAACGACCACGGCTGTTCCTTGGCCGCCGCCGATACATAATGTCGCCAGGCCATATTTTGCTTGCCGTTTTTGCATTTCATGCACCAATGTCACCAGAATCCTCGCCCCGCTTGCTCCGATCGGATGACCTAAGGCAATGGCTCCACCGTTGACATTGACAATATCAGGGTCAAGCTTTAATCCGTTGATGACCGCAAGTGCCTGGGCAGCGAAAGCTTCGTTTGCCTCTACCAAATGTAAATCCTTTATGTTTAACCCTGCTTTCGCTAACGCTTTTTCTGACGCAGGAATCGGACCACATCCCATGATTTCCGGTGCGACACCGGCACTTGCATAAGATTTCATAATCGCCAGCGGCTTGATATTTCTTTTTTCCGCCTGTTTTCGATTCATTAAGATGACAATGGCAGCACCATCGTTAATCCCGGAAGCATTGCCAGCGGAAACAGTTCCGTCCTTTTTGAAAGCAGGTTTTAATTTTCCTAAGCTTTCTTTTGTGACTCCCTTTCTTACATATTCATCTGTGTTCATGAGGATCGGTTCTCCCTTACGTTGCGGAATCGTAATGGGAACAATTTCTTCTGTAAACCTTCCAGCTGCAATGGCCCTTTCTGCTTTATTTTGACTGAAGGCTGCCAATTCATCTTGTGCGTCACGTGTTATTGCAAATTTTTCGGCAATATTTTCCGCTGTTATCCCCATATGGTATTGGTGAAAAATATCTGTTAACCCGTCATGCACCATATAGTCGATGATTTTCCCTTCTCCCATTCGCTGTCCCCATCTTGTTGTCGGAAGCAAGAAAGGAGCCTGGCTCATATTTTCTGTTCCGCCGGCAACCATCACATCGGCATCGCCAAGCATAATCGCCTGAGCGGCTAATGCCACTGCCTTAAGCCCGGAACCACATACTTTATTGATCGTAAAAGCAGGTTTTTCAATGAGAATGCCTGCGTTCACAGCAACTTGTCTTGCAATATTTTGTCCCAATCCGGCGCCTAAGACATTCCCTAGTATCACTTCATCGACGTCCGCAGGATCAAGGTTACTATTTGTTAAAGCCTGTTTTAACACTGCTGTTCCTAATTCCACAGCGGAAACATTTTTAAATGCACCGCCGAACGAACCAATTGGCGTACGTAATGCGGAAACAATGACAACTTCATTCATTTTTTTCCCTCCTTCATTATTCAGGTAAAAACTGCTATGTTTTATAAATAAATCGCTTTCATTAATAATGCTAATTTTAATATTCTGTTTTGTCTAATACGTTTTTTTTATAGAGGGTATAACAAAAACTAATCGAAATTTTCGCTAACAAAATAATATAAGAACGGGCAACATATGCTATAATAACAATAAGAAAGCGCTTACAATTTGTTCATTAATTCACAATGTCTGTCAAAAAGTAAAGCCTCCGCAAAAAAGCTGATTTTTAACAAAACTACGGGAATAATTCCCCCTCCGTTTTTATAATAGAGTCAAAAAAAGGGTTAAATGATTCAGAGAATGACATGTTGTGTATGTGCAATATATCTGAAAAAAATGATACAGGAGGTATGATCAATATGAATGTCAGGCATCTTTCATATCTTATTACCGTAATAGACTGTGATTTAAATTTGTCCGCCGCTGCAAAAAAAATTCATATTTCGCAACCGGCATTAAGCCAGATTATTCGTAATTTTGAAGAAGAGATACATGTGCAACTGTTTCACCGGCAAAATGGAAGGTTAAAAAGAATCACACATATCGGCGAAACTTTTTTTGCATCGGCGAGGAAAATTGTCGGGGATTATAACGAAATGATGGAAACAATTCGTAAGGAATCATCGCAAAGTAATGGAAAAATTAACATCGGCATTCCACCACTTGTAATAACTGTTAATTTTGCTGATTTTATTTCCAATGTAATGGTAATTAACCGTGAGATAAAAATGGAAATTACCGAGGCAGGGGCAGAAGTTTTACGTAAAGATTTTCTTTCACATAAAATGGATATTGCGATCTTACTGCAGCCTACAAGATTGAACTCCGCGTCTATTGAAGAGTTGATACTAGAAAGAGTAGAGCTAACTGCTTTTATGCGTAAGGATCATGCGTTGGCAATGGAAGATAAATTAAATTGGTGTCAATTAGATTTGCAGTCATTAGCGATTTTTAACGAAACTTTTATGATTCACCATCTTCTAAAAGAGAAATTTCGCCAAGAAAAAGTCCGCCCGGAAATTGAAGTTACTTCTGCTTCTTGGGATTTTCTTTTAAATACAGCTTTAAGTTCAAACATTATCACTATTTTACCTTCCTCGACTACGGTGATCTTTCCAAATAAAGAGTATGTAGAAGTGCCTTTTGAAAATCCGCTTTTTATGGAAGTTACATTTTGCAGGCACAAGAAAAAATATTATACCGATGCAGAAGAATATGCGAAAAAGCTTATTGTTAATTACTTTAAAATGGTAATGCATCAAACGATTAAGAAAGGATAGTAAAAAACGTGAAAAGTTTCTTTTATGCGTAATCAGTGATAAAATCGTGTCATGAATCATTGAAAGTTAAAAAAGTACGGAACAGCATCTTTTTAACGTAGTTAGGCAGAAGTCGCCCATCCTCTATAGGTGGGTGAGGAATGCCGTTCGGTATGAGGGTTACCTTTGGTAACTCGAAAACCGACAGATAAGGCATGTTGCCTTTTTAATTTGTTCCATGTTATAATCAGTATATATAAGAAATGAGTTGATATAACAATGGAATTAGATACAAATAAACATTCAGTGTTTCTTCTGTATTATCATCTTGTGTTAGTAACGAAATATCGTAGACAAGTCATAGATGATGACATATCTGAATTTGCGAAGTCTACCTTTATACGAATTGCAGAATCTTATCACATCACTTTAGTTGAGTGGAATCATGATAAAGACCATGTTCATATCATGTTCAAAGCTCACCCAAAAACCGAACTTACGAAATTTATCAATGCCTATAAAAGTGCTAGTTCACGATTGATAAAACGTGATTTTCCAAGAGTAAAGAAACAGCTTTGGAAAGAAATGTTTTGGTCTAAAAGTTTTTGTCTTTTGACGACTGGAGGAGCTCCGATCGATGTCATCAAAAAATATATCCAGAAACAAGGAAATAATCACAAATAGAAAGTAGGGGAACCTTATGGAACGACTAAAAGCCTTGTCCAATTTGTCATACACATCATGATCGTGACATCAACGCGAGTAAAAATATTCTGACCGAAGGTCTACGAATACAAGCATTAGCTTAGATACTAACAAGAACCGCAGGAACTGCGGGGATAGCTTGGTAAATAAGAGAAACCGCTGATGTTAGTGTATATCACTAAATATCAAGTATGCTCTTCCCAAGAAGCTCCCACTTCAAGCGTTAAGAACCGTTAGGTTTAGCTAAGTGGTGAGTAGTTCACTTTTGTTTTGTGAAAAATACAAATTGTCTTGATAAAGGGAAGCTCTCTTTTTCAACAGAAACTTAAAACTAGAAAAATTAGAGAAAGTGTGACTTTGTTTTATGAAGGAAGTAAGCCTGTCATTAGGAAGAACTGCTGCAGTAGCGATTATTGGAGCGTGGACGGCGAATATGTTCCATTTGCCGATTCCGTGGATGCTTGGTCCTTTAATAGCTGTGATGCTAGGTGCATCATGGAAACGGAGCCTGTTTTATTGGCCGCAGCAAATAAGAAACACCGGAATGATTGCCGTCGGTTATTCCATGGGCTTATCGTTCACAAATGCCGCTGTTATCACCATTTTTCATGAGCTTCCATCAATTATGTTAATGACGCTTCTGCTCATGGTGCTCTGTACCGTATTAGCTTTTTCACTGGCAAAATTATCACATGTTGATTTTCCCACTGTTTTAGTTGGCAGTATACCCGGTGGCCTGAGCCAGATGATATTATTGGCAGAAGAAACGCCTGATGTCAATGTAAGTATCGTTACTTTTATGCAGGTAACACGGGTAATGGTGATCGTATTTTTGGTACCCTTCTTTGTTTTTCACTTGATCGGCGGTGAAGGATCACAGGAAGCATTGCACCTCACTCATTCCCGTGCGATTTCTATTGCGGAACTTTTTCCAATGATTATCCCATTTGCTGTGATCTCGGTGGCAGGAGCTTTATTGTGTAAAAAAATCGGCACGCCGACCCCTTTTATTGTCGGACCTATTTTTGGGACTGCCATCTTAACGATTGCCGGATTACAAGGTCCGATTCTCCCAGATTACTTGCTGAATATTTCTCAGTTTATGATTGGTACATATATAGGCTTATTAATGAAATTACGTGATTTCCATCACCAATATAAAATTATGATTCTATCGATTGTAAGCTGCTTTTTATTGGTAGGAGGTTCATTCGTCTTTAGCTGGCTATTAACGGAGCATAGGAATATTGCTCTGCCGACAAGCTTATTAAGCTTGACTCCAGGGGGGATGGATCAGATGGGAATAATGGCAACTGAAATACATGCGGAGCTTTCGATCGTTGCCGGTTATCAGCTATTTCGCTTATTTTTTATTTTTTTTGTTGTGCCTCCGCTATTGAGAAAAATCTTTCTCCGGCTGCGAAAGCAGCAAAAAAAAGAAGCTGTTTCATGATACAAAATCAATATTAAAGAGTTTAGGCAGTATTAAGTGCTTGTTCATTTCACCAGACACCGGAATGGAAGCCTCCATAGTTTTATCAGCTGCTTTTTTGAACAATGGTCATTAAACAATTTTTAATTTACAACAAAAACTGGGAATGAGCATAAAAACTCCCTGGTAACAGCAATGTAAAATGGAAGCGTATTTATTTTTGCTGATTATAAAATTTTATCATGTGTTTTTGATAATTTTTAAATTATGAAAAAAATAAGCGTTAATCATTGTACAAGAGTATGGTTTGTTCGTATAATTGAAGAAGATGTAAAAAATATGGAGAAAAAAATAGTAAGTTCGCGAAATATAGATGGCCGCTTTTTTGTCATCACCTATTTCAATAACAGAATAATAAATTTTTGATGGTCAACAGGAGGGAAGGCATGCAGAACGAACAGATGCATCCGGAGGTTGAAAGAATAGTTAAGAACATCGAAAAAGTAATGATTGGGAAAAGAAATGTAAGTGAGCTAAGCATTGTCGCATTATTGGCAGAAGGGCATGTTCTTTTAGAAGATGTTCCCGGAGTAGGGAAGACAATGATGGTAAGAGCTTTGGCAAAATCCGTAGGCGCCGTCTTCCGCAGAATTCAATTCACACCTGATTTACTTCCATCAGATGTAACGGGCGTGTCCATCTATAATCCAAAAGAGATGGCGTTTCAATTTCGACCGGGTCCGCTGATGGGGAATATCATTTTAGCAGATGAAATCAACCGGACATCCCCAAAAACACAGTCAGCGCTCTTGGAAGGAATGGAAGAAAGCAGTGTAACGATAGACGGGGTAACCCATCGTCTCGAAAAACCTTTTTTTGTAATGGCTACGCAGAACCCGATTGAATATGAAGGAACGTATCCTTTGCCGGAAGCACAGCTTGACCGCTTTTTATTAAAATTAAAAATGGGTTATCCAACGGAAACAGAAGAAATCGAAGTATTAAACCGTGCCGAAAAAAAAGTTCCGATCGAGGAACTGCAGCCGGTTATGCAATTAGAGGAACTGCGCAATTTACAAAAGCAAACAAAAGAAGTATATGTTGATAATACGATTAAACAGTATATTGTCACAATTGCAGCCGGTACAAGGACACACAGCAGTGTTTATTTAGGTGTAAGTCCGCGCGGCTCGATTGCGCTGATGAAAGCAGCCCAGGCCTATGCGTTTATGCACGGAAGAGATTATGTGCTGCCTGATGATGTGCAGTACCTGGCTCCTTTTGTTTTTGCCCACCGGATTATTTTAAAATCAGAAGCTAAATTTGAAGGCATTACGGCGGAGCAAATTATCGACAGAGTGATTTCCCGTTCCTCTGTACCTGTGCAAAGGCTTGTGAAATAAGATGAAGAAATGGACAAAAAAAGGATCTGCCATAAGGAAAAGAGTGGTATTAATTTTATTGTTGATCGCATCCTTTTCTTATGCAATGTTTCAAGGCGGATTTGTGAGCTGGTTCTTGTTTTATAGCTTTCTTCCTTTTTCAATATACGCCTTTGCGATTATGTTTTATCCAATTAATAAGATAACAATAGAGCGAACGTTTGATAAAACGGAATTGAGAGCCGGTGATACGGTAAAGATTTCATTAGTGATTCATTTTCCATCCGCGTTCCCATTATTTTTTCTTCTGGTTGAAGACCAGGTCAGGGGGACTATGACTAGTATTCTATCTTTTCCCCGTTTTCAAAAAAAACTTGAACTTTCCTATTCTATTGATGAAATCCCCCGTGGAGAACATTTATTTCAAGGAGTTCGCGTCAAGACGGGAGATTTTCTCGGGTTGATTGAAAAGGAATATTTGATTGAGCTGGAAGAAAGGATACTTGTATATCCTACTTATCAGGAAATAGTGTACAAGCCATTTGAAAACCAGTACGATCAGGGAATGACAACATCGAGAGAACGAGTGCAGAGGGATACATCGATGGCTGTCGGCTTACGGGAATACCAGCCGGGAGACCGCTTTTCCTGGATAAATTGGAAGGCAACTGCAAAGAGAAACGACCTTATTACAAAGGAGTTTGAACAGCGGCAATCCCATGATGTGTACATTGTTTTAGACTGTTTTCCCACAAAGCAATTTGAAGTAATGGTGTCTTTCTCTGCTTCAATCATTCGTGCAATACTGAGAAAAGGAGCGCAAGCCGGTTTCCTGTCGGCGAGTAAGGAAAGGGTCACCTTTCCGATAAGAGGCGGTGCTAGCCAGCAGCAGGCATTGTTTTATCACCTGGCAAAAATAAACGCACAGAGTACAGTGACACTCGATCGTGTGTTGAACAGTGAAGGCTTTTTAACGCAGCAAAATACAACACTCATGTTAGTGACCAGTCAGATTTCAAAAGAATTGATCTATAAATGCAATTATTTTCTTTCCCGGAAATGCCCGGTTATTTTGTTTTTGGTGAAAAGGAAGCAAGAACCTTTGTCTGTCAGTGAACAATCACTTAAGGATTCGGCAAAATCAGTTGGAATTAATGTAGTAATCGTACAAGATGGTGCCTTTCATGATGCGTTTTCGGGGGTGGCTAACCAATGACTTCAGTGCTGAAAAAAATTAATCTGACTAATTTTCTTCTTTACCTTTTTGGTTTTATGCTCTTATGGGAATGGCTCCGCCCGGTAGAGGAATTGACGAACACTTCGCAAACAGCTGTGTTTATTTTGTTTCTTGGATTATCGCTTTTACTTGATTTTCTCGCCGTCTATCCAATCTTAACCATGATTATAAAGGCTGCTTATGTCTTTTTTGCTTTGCAATTTCTTCATTATAGTGATTCCTTTAGACTGGAATGGCTGGATGTATTTTGGAAAGATATAAAGTTGAATTTCTCACATTTGTTTCAGGCGGATTGGCTTGGCTTAACAGATATGTTCCGCAGTCTCTTGTTTTTTATCTTAATATGGTTAATGGGGTATTTGCTGCAATATTGGTTAATTCACCGTAAGCGAATATTCACGTTTTTCTTTATGACAATCCTTTATATTACCGTACTTGATACTTTTACTGTGTATGAAGGAACTGCAGCGATTGTCCGTACGATTGTGATTGGATTTGTATCAATGGCAATTCTTTATTTTCAACGATTAAAGAATGAGGAAAAGATCCAGGGGAAACAGCGACATACAAGTAAATGGATGCTTCCTTTTTCCCTTTTGCTTATCATAAGTGTTCTTTCAGCCTTCGAATTGCCAAAACTGGATCCAATTTGGCCAGACCCAATTCCTTTCATTCAATCAGCTGCCGGAAATGGTGGCTTACAGGGAGGAAGAACGATTCAAAAAGTTGGCTACGATTCTGATGATTCCCGGCTTGGCGGTCCTTTTGTCAGCAGCGACGAAGTTGTTTTTATGAGTGAAATGGAGGAGGAGCATTATTGGAAAGTAGAGACGAAAGAAATTTACACAGGAAAAGGATGGGAGACAGCTGCGGATAACAGCAACCGCAGAATATTTGCGGATGATGTCCCGATCAACACTTTTTACAGCGGTTCTGCCAATACGCTTTTTGAGGAACAAACAAGTACATTATATGCGGTAAAAAAATATCCGCATGTCGCGTATCCCCATGGTATAAAGGAAATACAAGCAGAAGAAGAGACATCCTTCGGTGTAGTTGAATATTTGGAAAAAATTTATTCCTATCGGGGGAATCAAGTGGAACCTCTTGATGAATACACGGTTGTCTATGATAAAGCAGTGTACCAAATTGATGATTTAACGGCAACGAGTGAAAGGAATACTTTTGTAATAGGACGTGACTTTTATAACCGCTATACGCAGCTCCCTGCTTCGCTGCCGCTAAGAGTAAGAGAATTAGCGGAAGAAATCACGGAAGGAAAAGACTCCTGGTATGACAAGGCAAAAGCAATCGAGTCATATTTTAAACAAAGTGATTTTACGTATGATCAAACCGATGTAGCGATTCCCGAAGAAGTGGACGATTATACCGACCAGTTTTTATTTGAAACAAAAAGAGGTTATTGTGATAATTTCTCTACCTCTATGATTGTTTTATTGCGTTCACTTGATATTCCGGCCCGATGGGTCAAGGGGTTTACAGGGGGAGAATTAATCGAATCAGGTTCTAATATGCGGGAAATTACGAATAATAACGCCCATTCCTGGGTGGAAGTATTCTTTCCTAATCTCGGCTGGGTTCCATTTGAACCGACAAAAGGCTTTACTCCGATTGCGGATATAAATTACAACGATCCGGAGGAAAATGGTTCAGATCCGCTTCCTAATCAGGAAACTCCTACTCCGGAAGAGCCTCAAACTCCGGAAGAACAACAGCTGCCTGAAAGTGGACAGGAACAGGCGGATTCATCAGCAGCAACGTCTTCCACAAACAATTTTGCTGCTGTAACTCAGTTTGTAGACCAGAATCGTACTGGCTTCATTGCCGGAATGATTATCATTGCAATTCTTAGTTTTCTTTTATATTGGAAACGGGTTAAATGGCTTCCTTTTTACTACATGAAAAAATATCACTCATTAGACAAGGAAGAGCAATTTGCTAAAGCTTATCAAATTCTATTACAACAGCTCCGGCGAAGCGGACTTGAACGTGATGAGCATCAAACGTTAAGAGAGTATGCACGCTATGTGGATCATCATTTTACGTCCGATGAAATGAGCAGGTTAACCAGACAGTACGAGGAAATGCTTTACCGGAAAAGATTCCATAAATCGAAAGACTTACTGGAGCTTTGGACAGTATTAATGAAGAAAACAACTGCATAGGAAGGATATGGGTAGCCGACTTGATTGTTCTGCAATCAACCGGCTATTTCGTTTTATCGGGTTAAGAAGTAATCAATAAAACTGATAAAAGACCAAGCCCGGTTATAGTTTCTTAGTGCGCAAGAGCCCATCATTTGACAATCAAATCATGACAAATGATCTTGATAAATCGCCCTAAAATGAGATATGATTATCAAAGTTAGATAGAATGAGGTGGAAGATTTGGCAGACAAGCATGAAATGATTATTGTTCTTGATTTTGGCAGTCAATACAATCAGTTAATTACAAGAAGAATTCGCGAGATCGGTGTCTATAGTGAACTTCATCCTCATACGATTACCGCTGAAGAAATTAAGCAAAAGAATGTAAAAGGAATTATTTTTTCCGGCGGGCCGAATAGCGTATATGATGATAATGCTTATGATTGTGACAAAGAAATATTTACACTTGGAATACCTATTTTAGGAATTTGCTACGGAATGCAGCTGATGACGAAATATTTTTCCGGAAAAGTGGAGCGGGCAAAGCACCGGGAGTATGGCAAAGCAATTCTGCAAGTAGAGCATGCTAATGCGCTTTTCACTGATTTACCAACCGAGCAGACCGTATGGATGAGTCATGGCGATCTTGTTACAGAAGCACCTTCCGGTTTTTCCATAGATGGGACAAATCCATCCTGTCCGATTGCGGCGATCAGTAATGAAGCGGAAAAAATGTATGCCGTACAGTTCCATCCGGAAGTACGCCATTCTGTTTATGGCAATGATATCTTAAAAAACTTTGTCACAACGATTTGCGGCTGTAAATGTGAATGGTCGATGGAAAACTTTATTGAAATGGAAATGGAGAAAATCCGTGAAAAGGTTGGCAACAAACAAGTTTTGTGTGCGTTAAGCGGCGGAGTCGACTCCTCTGTAACAGCCGTTTTAATCCACAAAGCGATTGGCGACCAGTTAACATGTATCTTTGTCGATCACGGCCTTTTGCGTAAAGGCGAAGCAGACAGTGTCATGAAAACTTTTGCCGAAGGATTTCAGATGAAAGTCATTAAAATTGATGCGAAGGAGCGCTTCTTAAAAAAACTTGAAGGTGTCAGTGATCCGGAAAAGAAACGGAAAATAATCGGTAATGAATTTATCCGTGTCTTTGATGATGAAGCCGCAAAATTAGCCGGGATTGATTATTTGGCACAAGGAACGTTATATACGGATATTATTGAAAGCGGCACGGCAACCGCGCAAACAATAAAATCTCATCACAACGTCGGCGGTCTCCCGGAAGATCTGCAATTTACGTTAATTGAGCCATTAAATACTTTATTTAAAGATGAAGTCCGCGCCGTCGGAACAGAATTGGGTATTCCCGATGAGATTGTCTGGCGCCAGCCGTTCCCGGGACCTGGACTCGGCATTCGTGTTCTTGGCGAAATTAAAGAAGACAAGCTCGAAATTGTCCGTGAATCGGATGCAATTTTACGCGAGGAAATTAAAAAAGCCGGACTCGACCGAGCTATTTGGCAATATTTTACCGTTCTTCCCGATATCCGCAGCGTCGGTGTTATGGGCGATGCGAGGACGTATGACTACACCGTCGGCATCCGCGCCGTCACTTCGATTGACGGCATGACAAGCGATTGGGCACGGATTCCGTGGGAAGTGCTCGAAGTCATTTCAACGCGGATTGTCAATGAAGTAGACCACGTCAACCGCGTTGTTTATGATATTACGAGCAAGCCGCCGGCTACGATTGAGTGGGAATAATCTAGTGACACTTTATACACCCGAAAACGTTGATTTTACGCCATTTCGATAAAACTCTAACGACTTTAGAAGGCTAAAATTCATTTGAATTGTCGCCAAAATTGTCGCCAAAATTAAGTCGTCCGTTGTGGATGGCTTTTTTGCTTGTGAAATTTTAGAAAAAGAATTTTTATAAATTGTCAGATGATATAATGATGTAAGAGACAGACAAATATTTTTTGAGAAAATAATATTAGTGAGTTTTGAGGACAGATAAGTTTCAAAGGATAGTAGGTGTGAAATGATAAATAAGCATGAGGAATTAACTCAAGAACAAGTCTTTAATTTGTATAGCTTATATTCTATGTTGTACTATTTGCAAACACAAGAATTTAATGGAAAGCTTAAATTGATGGAATTAGGATATAGTACAAAAGAATATGTGGAAGCAAAAAAATTCATCGTTAGAGAAGAACTTATAGATTATTATAATAAAAATGTAAATAGTTATGAAGAAAGGAACTTATTTTCTAAAGTTATTGACTGGGCGGATAGAAATAAGACGGAGAATTTTTTGAAACAGTTAAAAAGGTCAGAAAAATTCGAGGTTGCAGTTAAAAATTTTTTTCTTGATAACTACTCAATTGACATTGGATTTTTCCATGGAAAAGAACAATACATGGGAGAATCAAAAGTAGGAATAGAAATAAAAAATGACCGAATGTCAGAGAAAACTGGGAATTATGCGATTGAATGTTATGAGAAATTGAATGGATTTAATAAGCAATGGGTTAAAAGTGGTATCTTAAAAGAGGATAATACCGAGTATTTCTTTATGGGGTATGGATCAAATGAATTGTTGCAATATAAAATTTTCAAGAAGGCTACTCTACTAAATGTATGGTATCATCGCGAACAATATATAAAAGATAAAAAAATTAGAGAGTATAGTGAAAATGACCATGGTACATCTAAAGGATATTTAATTCTGAAGAATTCGATTGAGGAATTTGAGGAAAGCATTGATATTGTGGTTAGTTTCATTAGAAATAATTATCCGGATTCAGTTATTAAATAGAGTTAATGAATGTGGTTATAAAAAATAACGGACGATATAATAATAGTTGGGAAGGGAAGAAATGTTATGGAAAAGATTGAACCTAAGATTTTTGATGAGTTAAAAGTAGCGCTATCCTCATTTGATGGAAAGTATTTTATTGGAGAAGAATTAAACCGCTCAAAACTCACGGACGATTTACGGAATTATGATGAAGCACTTCTTAGCAAGTTATTTGAAGTGAAATTTATCAAGCAACATTTTATCAAGGAAGTTGCAGGACAGAAGTTATTTCAAATTGAACAACTTGAGGAAGCGGTTCTCTACAATAATTACTGGGATACAAGTTACACCAAATATGAAAATCGTGTTGGGTTAGCTTCAAAAAAGAAGTTCTTACAGGACAGCCAAGACGTGGTGTTAGATTTTCCGTTCAAAGATTGTGTGCTTACTGCTTCCATGACCAAGGAAAATAACGAAGAAGGCTACGATGATGCCTTCTTAAATGAGGTCATTGAAAAGGATGAAATAGACCGCTTATTTGATAAAAAAGTGTTGACTAATGTAAAAAGATATGGAGAGAATCCGACATCAATAGATAATGAGATTGTTTCTTTTGATAAGGAAAAGGACAGTCTGATTATTAAAGGGAACAACCTTCTGGGACTTCACACCCTAAAGGATATTTTTTCCGGACAAGTGAAGTTTATCTATATTGATATTCCTTACAACACAGGGAGCGACAGTTTCAAATATAATGACAAATTTAATCAATCAGCGTGGTTGACTTTTATAAAAAATCGGGTAGAAATCGCTCAAGAATTTTTGTCAGATAATGGAGTTATTTTGATTCAAATTAGCTTTCATCAATATCCTTATCTACGTGTTTTACTGGATGATGTATTGGGCAAAAACAAACATGTGATGGATATTAATACATTGGTTCGACACCCTCAGAGGAGTCTCACAGCTGATAAAGAGTTCAATGATGTCGTTGAACATACCCTTATTTATTCACGACATTCTGATTTCAAAATGCCCAAAATTGCTGAGAGGAAAACTCCTGACAAATATGTATATAAAGTAACAGTAACAGGGAGTCCTGTTGAAACACGAATGATGGGAAATAAAGAAGTTGAGATTTACCTACCAGGGTCGTTTGAGGTAACGAAGGTTACACCCCATGAGAATAATCTTCATAGGGAAACAATTCGTGGAAGCATTCGAGAAAAGAATTCGAGTGGAAGATTTTTCGTTGCTTTCTTGGAAAAATTAAGAGATGAGTTTCCACCTTTAACTCTTTTTAAAGTTCCAAATATGGGAGATGACTCATTAGGCTTCCGTTATTTTGAATTGCCAAAAGAAGGAAATAAAAATGGCGCATATTTTCAAGGAATGCCACAAAGTAGCGAATTCACATATAAACCGTATCCAAATTTCTTAGATTATGTTGAGGAATATAATTCTGTTAATGCAGAAGGCGGATATGAATATAGGAATGGTAAAAAGCCTGAAAGCTATATCGAAAACTATATGAACATGTTTACTGATGAAAACGACTTAGTTATGGATTTCTTTATGGGGTCGGGAACTACTCAGTCTGTCGCGCTAAAAACAAACAGAAGGTTTATTGGAATTGAACAACTAGAAGATACTATGCAGAATGTAACTTTACCTAGATTAGCTAACGTTATTTCTGGGGATAGTACAGGTATCTCTAAATCAGTAAATTGGCAAGGTGGTGGTTCCTTTGTTTATGCTGAACTATTTCCTAAAAACATGGGCTACCTTCAAGATATTATCCAGTCAAAGACCATTGGCGAGCTCAAATCAGTTTATGAACGTATGCTACAAGGAACTGATACAGATGAACCTGCTGATATTTCTTTCCGTGCTGACTTATCAAAGATTGACTTGGCAGAAGGATTTGCTGAAAATAAACGCTTACTGGTGAAATTACTTGATAAGAATGGGCTTTATTATAACTATTCGGAAATTAATGATAAGAGTGTCCGTGATTTAGTTTCAGATGAAGATTACGCCTTCAATAAAGCATTCTATGAAGGTGGTGAGTAATATGGCAAGAGCGAAGAAAACGCCTGTTAATGTTCGCCGATTTCCATTAGTTGAACAGGCAAAGAGAGCAGAACAAAACTTATTTAGTCAACATCAAGGGTATGTTATTCCAGAGTATATCAATCAAAATTTACTCCATACGTTACGTTATTATCAAGATGAAGCAATGCGGAATTATCACTATACACAAACACAGATTAACCCAAGTCCCCAACACGTTCTGTTTAACATGGCAACTGGTTCAGGGAAAACAGATTTGATGGCAGGTCTAATTCTCTACCTTTATCAGGAACATATGTATCAGAATTTCTTGTTTACTGTAAACACCAATTCCGTCCTTATGAAAACAAAGGATAACTTGGTAAACGAAAATAGTGAGAAATATCTTTTTAAAGAAAAAATTGAGATTGAAGGACAACGAATTTATATTCGAGAGATTGAGCGTTTTCCCCGTGTTCCTCAAGATAATACCATCTATATCAAACTTTCATCCGTGCAAAAGGTATCAGATGATTTGTTTGTGTTAAAAGAGAACACAATGGGTTTACCTGATTATGAAAATCATCCTGTGGTTGTTTTGGCTGATGAAGCTCATCACTATTCCGCCAGCACAAAATCAGAAAAAGAAGCTGAGAACACTTGGGAATCTGCTATCAATAAGATTCTAAGGGCTAGGGATGACGAGGAGCAAAAGAATCTATTGCTAGAGTTCACGGCAACAGTGGATTTTGACAAGAAAGTAATTTACAACAAGTATCGTGATAAAGTCGTTTACCGTTATCCGTTAAACAAACTTATGTTTGATGGGTACTCTAAGCAGGTTAAGCGTATTGAAACATCCGCAAGTGATGAAGATAAAATGCTGAACGTGGTGTTACTCTCGCAATTCCGAAAATATCGTGCCTATGCTGAGGGTGTCACGGGATCGTTCAAGCCAGTGATTATGTTCAAATCACCAAAAGTTGCAATCTCACTTGAAGCAACAAAAGTCTTTAATGACCTCATTGCCAATCTAAACGTAAGTGATTTAATGTCATTCATCCAACGTCAGCAAGTATTGGATAGTAATGAAAGCTCTGCACTAGAGTTGGCTTATAATTTCTACTTGCAAAATGAAGATGATTTAGCAAAGATTGTTCGTGAGATTAAACAGGACTTTGACCCACGAAATGTTTTGAATGCCAACGATGCCAGTGGCAATATGCTTGAAAAAGGTCAGTATGAAGCCTTGAACACGCTCGAAAACCCAAACAATCTTTATCGTGTAGTTTTTGCTGTGGCAAAACTTACAGAGGGATGGGATGTACTCAATCTGTATGATATTGTTCGTATCGAAAAAGAAGCAGGCACTAACAAGAATGCTACAATGGTTGAAGCTCAACTGATTGGACGTGGTGCAAGGTATTATCCATTTGAAATTGATGGTGAGAAAAGCTATCAGCGGAGATATGACAATGATTCCTCAAATAAGCAATTATTTTTGGAAACCCTCCACTACCATACAATGAATGAACCTCAATATTTGAAACAGCTAGTGGGCTCTTTGAAACAAATGGATTTACCAACGGGACAAGATAAGAAAAATCTGCCTATTGAAATTAAAGTTAAACCTTCATTCAAGAAAACAGATACCTATAAAACAGGGAAAATCTATTATAACGAAGCAGAGGACGTATCAGATGAATGGTTCGACTCTATTGAAAAATATGGCATCAACCATAAGTTAGATATTTCTCGAAGCTTGAACTATGGTAGTCGGGAAGTTTCTTATAAAGCTACTGTTGAAAATATTGAAACAAAAACTATCGGTATAGAAAAATTTGATATTCGTTTCATTAAAAAAGCCATCCAACGCTTGGAGTTTTACCAGTTTGATAATTTGAAAAAGTATCTTCCGCTCCTGACTTCTATGAAAGAATTTATCTATGGAGAAAATTGGTTAAATGCAGGGAATTTGAAGCTCTTCTTGACTGTTCCGAAAGAATACAAAGCGTCAGATATTTCTCCAAATGAGATTTTGAAAGTAACTATCGACTTATTGAAAGAGTATGAAGTAAAATTCAAATCAGGTTACATTAAACAACGAGGAACCAATAGATTTATCGGCTATCCGATTAGAGAATACCTAACAAATTACAACAAGCGTGTTCCAGAGTATGACACCGCAAACCTTTTGAATGAAGTAACTCAAAAGGTTGCCGCTTACGAAATGGACGATGAATTTTACGTTTATGAAAAAGCAATCGTCAACAAGCTGGAATATGAGTTGATTGAACGAATTAAAGCCTATGTAGGTGAGTTAAAACAAAAATACAACAAGGCTGTCTACCTATTCCGAATGGATGAGAATATGCACCGTGAGTCAGCCAAAAGTGAAAAAGTTAAACTGCACCAATATGGCTCACGGATCAATCGTGCAGGTGAAACAGTAGACATGCACTTACAGGGTTTTCAACCTGACTTTATTTTATTCCTTGAGGATAGCGAGTTTTATTTCCAAATATTCATTGAACCAAAAGGAATGAGCGGTGACAGGTTTGTCAGCGAGTTATGGAAACAAGACTTGCTATTGTATATGACCGACCATCAAGCAGAAATGGAATTTGAAGATGATACAAAGAATGTCCGAATTAGTGGGTTGAAATTCTACACTAAGGGTGACGGTCAAAAAACTATGGCTCAACTTGCAGAGATTACAAAAGTACAGGAAGTATCTGATTTATCCCTAGAACAAGAAATATTGGAATTCTAGAAACTTATGTTGTAATCAAAGTCACTTAAAATAGTGATACACACATGAAAAAATTACCGAAAGAAAAAGATGGTGTTGTAGACATATTACAGTCTACACACCATCTTTTTTCTTTATTCAGCAAGCCCTAAATACTACTAAAAATTAAATGGTTTCTTGCCAAATTCCCTGCCAGAGTTGATGATCTGGCAGGGTTGTTTTTACTATAATGAAGCTGTATTTTGACAATGATAGTTTTCATTCCAAATTAATGTGTTCCAATGTCCGGTTCTGAAATAAGTGACAAGATCCCTAAAATGTAAGAAAATTACTATGGTTTGTCCTTAACTAAGTAATCTAGGAGTTTAAATAAAACCATTTTATTTATCTCAGGGATACTGAAATTTGTTATTTTTTCAGCGCTTTGTACATATCGTGAATGATCAATATAATCTCCGTCACCGGTTAATAGTGACTGAATACTCTCAGGAGTCGTTTCAAAATGAAATTGCAAGGCAATGACATTTTCCTTGTAAATAAATCCTTGATTCCTGCAAGCTTCACTGCTAAATAATCGTTCAGCTTTATCGGGCAGTTCAAACTGTTCACCATGCCAATGAAAAACGGTCATTTCATCAGGGATAAAAGATAATCTTGTCGATACGATCCACAAGATGATGATACTTTTCTTCCTTAAGCGTCAGACTTGTCGCCAAGACTAGTACCTTCTTTTTTTCGGCCTCACTCTTCAAAACAGCCGGTTTGACGGTAGGCTCAATGCCGATAATTGGAAACGAATAATACTTTCGCAAATCTTTAATAGCTGCACTTGTCGCCGTATTGCATGCGACAACAAGAGCTTTAATATTATGATCTATAAGAAAATCAACTGCTTGGAAAATATATTTTCTCAAAATTTCTTTTGTGCTTTTCACCGTAGGGGAGATGTGCGGTATCCGCATAATAAATGTAATTTTCATTTGGTAATAATTTAATAATCTGTTGGAGAACTGTCATTCCGCCGATACCTGAAACGAATACAGCTATTTTTTGAATGTCACTCTCTTTATAAATTTGTTATTCACATTTCTCAATTATATCACATTTTTTTACACCGTAGTCGTTAAGTGCAGCATACCATTTCTTTATTTAAACAGATTCAGAAGCACATTTTTTGACACCGCCCGCATTGAAAACTAACCCCACAGCAATAAGCGTAATTATCAGAACTCACATTTTTTCTTGATACTCATCAATTTCTTTTCTTCCTTCTCAGCGTAAACTAAACTTGTAAATTAGAGGAGGAAAGGAAATGAAACTACAACGAACGATTATAAAACAAAAATATCATACCGTTACTTTCAGTGGCATCCTTATTATTTTCGGACTTTTCTCAAAGTTTTTTCTGCATTGGCAATTAGGCTATAAGTTAGCAATGATTCTAGCCTCGGCCAATTGTTTTATTGTTAGCAGTGATCGTTGGTCTAATCTCACAAGATGTCCGTTTAGCCGTTACCATACTTGTTCTTGGCTGCCCAGGAGCGTTAGTAATTGGCGTTCCCGTTTCAAATGTAGCGGGAATTGGAAATGGGGCTAAGTATGGGATTTTGATAAAGGGTGGCGAAGTGATGGATGCCTTTAGCAAGGTAGATACGATGGTCTTTGATAAAACAGGGACATTGACCAATGGGAAACCAACTGTGTGTTGGAAATCAATGCTGAAAAAATGACGAAAGTCGAGCAACAAACACAATTTCTGATGATGGAAAAAGTGGAAGAACGTCTAGCGACTTATTTGCTTGATTTATACAAGGTGACTGAAAGCGAGCATGTCAAAATTCCTATGAAAATGAAAGAATTAGCTGCACTTCTAGGAACAACCCCTGAAACACTTTCCCGCAAAATTAAGTTGTTAGAAGAAAAAGGATTGATTGAGCGCCAAAGTAGTAATGTGACTTTAGTGGATGTTGAAGGATTAGAAGATATATAGAATTTTTGACCAATGAAATGAAAAGCGCTCAAACGTTTTTGGATGTCTGAACGCTTTTCATATACAGGCAAGCTTAGAATTCCACTCATCTCCATATAACGACATATTAGGAATAGTAATTATCGCAGACCATTTAGAAATATTCGGGTAATTTGGTCTGCATATTTAAGTAAGGCATTTTCATCTAACGCTTGACTTTTCATTCCCTCTGTAAAAATATGCATCAACATTAGAAGTACCTCATTATTATACGCCGGGTTTATTTTCCCCTCACGACGCCCTTTTGCGAATAAACCTAATACCAGTTCGTCACTAAGTTTTTGCGATTCCTGATCGAAAAAGTTATTGTCGTTTGCAAACTGACTCATGAAATTGTGAAAAAAAATCGGGCTCATTTTACGAATCTCGCTTAACTTATAATGTGTCAATTCAATATAGGTTTGCTCAAAGTTAAGTTCACTTTTAATCAATTCATCGTATTTGCTATAGAAAGAAATCAGTGAGTTACGAATAGTAGTATTCATCAAGTTATCTTTATCC
>JAGKQJ010000349.1 GCA_017898095.1 Bacillaceae bacterium Marseille-Q3522
GAGTATGCCCTTTATATTTTTAATATTACTTTAGGAAACCCGTTTTATATTAAGCAAATTATATTATCGATTCAGGCGGAGAGCAGTTTTCCGGACGGAAAAAAAGCAGATGATCTTTTAATTGCGGAGCATTTTGTAAAAATAAATATTAATGAGAATGTGATTGATTATTTAGTGCGAAAATTTAACAGACTTCCTAAAAACATGCAATTGCTCTTGAAGATAGCTGCGTGCTTCGGGAATCAAATCAATAGCAACCATTTAGCATTAACGATGTCATTGGAGCAAGAAGTGATTCTTAACAAACTTTGGTTTGCCGTTGAAGCGGGGATGCTGCTGCCGTTAAAGGAGGTTGCTTCAACAGAGGATCATCATGTGAAACATTTTTACTTTATTCATGACCGGGTTCAGCAGGCAATATATTCCCTTATTTCTTCTGATGAAAAAACAGATATCCATGCGATGATCGGAAAAAATTTAAAAAAACAGTTGGCAGAAAACGAGCAAAATGAAGCATTATTTAATGTGTGCGAACATTTAAATTTGGGACAAGCGAAACTGTCTGGCAATGAATTACTTCAGCTTGCCGTATTAAATAAACGGGCAGGCGAGCTGGCGAAACAAAAAGGTGCCTTTGAATATGCCTTTCGCTTTTTCCTGCAGGCAAAAAAATTACTGCCGCGACTTAGCTGGGAAGAGCATTATCATCTTTCGGTGCAAGTCTGGACGGGTGTCGGTGAAACTGCATATTTAAATAGTGAATTTTCACTGGCTGAAGAAGCATTCAATAAAGTGATTGAAAATGGGAAAAATATTGCTGACAGATTAAAAGTATATAATTTAAAAATTACGCTATATACCCATTTGCATCGTATAAGCGAAGCAGTTGAATCCGGATTGAAAGGATTGCAATTATTCGGGTGGAGCTTAAAAAAAAGCCCCGGAAAAACGGCAATTGTACGTGAACTTTTGCTCATTTTGCTCACGCTTAGAAACCGTAAGCCTGAAGACCTTGCCAATTTAAAAAAGATGGATAATGAACAGCATCGCTTAATCATGCAAACCTTGATTAATTTAAATGCTCCTGCATACCATGAGAATCAAAACCTGGCTACCGTACTGATGCTGAGAGCATTTCGTTATACGTTAAAATTCGGGGTAACGGATCTAACCGCACTGGTCTTTAACAATTATGCTCTTATTCAAAGCGCAGGTTTTCAAAATTTCGAAAAATGCTACCAATATGGAAAACTTGCCGTTGATCTTGTCGAACTATTAAATAAGAACAGTTTAAAAGGAAGAGTGTATTTTGTATACGGCAGTTTTATCAATCATTGGCGGGAGCATCTGCGGCAAAACACCACTTATTTACGACAATCACAAGCAGCTTGCCTGGCCGCAGGGAATATCCATCTGGCAGGGGCAACAAGTTCATTTATCATTATGACAAAGATGATGGAAGGGAATAATTTACAAGAAGTGTTGCAAGAAATAAACGAACAATTTAAATTCGTTACAACGATTAATTTTCAATTATCATTAAATTATCTTGCCGAAATGAAGCATTGGGTTGAAGTATTAATGCA
>JAGKQJ010000350.1 GCA_017898095.1 Bacillaceae bacterium Marseille-Q3522
ATTTAGTAGGAACTGCATATCGCCATATTCCTTCATTAGAAATAATATTCCAAGATTCAAAATCAAATTCATTATTTTCATAATAGTTCTTTGAATTTTTATTAATAAGAGTCGCTAATTCCATATATTTTTGCTTTATCAATTTTTGTTTTTCATTCCAACTAAATTCCATAATAAATCTCCTCGGATATATTTTGAAATGCTTTTTCTAACTTTTGTATCAATATCGAAAGTTCCTTTTCTGTTATTGTTAGAGGAGGCGCTATAATAATTGCTTCTCCTTCATTAATATTTGAAACTCCACAAGAAGGATAAATAAGTAGTCCTTCCCTATACGCTGAGTCTACTAATTGCTGAGATAAACTTTTTTGTTCCTTTTCACTACTTTTTTGTAAAAATTCTAATTCTAATCCTTTCAATAACCCCTTTCCTCTAATGTCTTTTATTATTGGGTATTTTTTTTGTAGGTTCTCAAGATATTTATCTAGAATTGCGGTTAGCTTATTAACTTTTTGCAAAATGTCCTTTTTTTCTAAAAAATTTATAACTCCTAAAGATATAGCTGCGGATAATGGGTTCCCACTATATGTGTGACCATAAACATTTATTCCCGAACCATGAAACAATGGTTGCATGACTTTTTTGCTTGCTAATATACTAGCAATAGGAGAATATCCAGCACTCATCCCTTTTCCTAATACAATAATATCTGGTTCAACATTCCAGTGTTCTATTGCAAACCATCTACCAGTTCTTCCTAAACCAGTCATAACTTCATCAACAATAAATAAAATATTATATTTATCACAAATTTCTTTAATTATTTGATAATATCCATCTGGAGGAGTTATCATTGCTCCTGATGCTCCCACAATTGGTTCGACAATAAAAGCAGCTATACTATCACTTCCATGTTGTTTTATAACTTTTTCTAAATCATATGCACACTTTATGCCACACGAATCTTTAGTAAGGGAAAAAGGGCACTTGAAACAATAAGGAGTTTCTATAGTTGGTATATCATGTAATAAGTAATTAAATCTGTATCTTCTTTGAAAGTGACCAGATATAGATAATGCTCCAAATGTAGTTCCATGATAACTAATCTTTCTTGATAAAATTTTTTGTTTAAAAGGTTGACTTTTCTCTTGCCAGTGCTGAATTGCTAATCGACATGCACCCTCCGTTGCTTCAGAACCACTATTTACAAAAAACGCAAAATCCATTCCCGGAGCCTTATCGACAAGCTTAATTGCTAATTTTTCAGCGCTTTCATTTGAAAATTGTGTTCTGTATACAAATGAAACATCTTTAATTTGATTAAATGCAATATCAGCTATTTCCATAACTCCATGACCAATGTTTACATTTATTGCACCAGAACAACCGTCTAAAAATTCTTTTCCGTCAGTTGTATACAAATACACTCCTCGCGCATGAGAAATTAACTCATATTTTTTATTAAGAATAGGTTTTAAAAGTCTAGATTCTTGTTTCATTTCCCACTCTCCATTAATTGAAAATTTTTATAATAATCAAAAGTTTTCATAAAAAACTATCTGTCTTATAAGTTAGTTCTTTGG
>JAGKQJ010000351.1 GCA_017898095.1 Bacillaceae bacterium Marseille-Q3522
TTGCTAAGGAGCTGGAAATTGGTTAGCATATCCTGTATACCGTTTTCATTTTGCGTTCCCTGGTAGACGATGGTATATTCGTTAGTAAGTGTGTTTTTTACGGTCATGGCATCAAGACCAGATGGGTCATGTATTATGTTTACAACTCTGTACTGGACATAATTAACATCTATAGTATTGTAATCCTCTTTTAGTTGGTAAGCATGAAAGCCTGCCAGTTCGACCAAATCTTTATCTGCTGTCGCATTTTTAATTCCGGTTATTAAACTATTTTAAAATATTCAATAGATCCCTCCTAATTTATTGCTTTATTATTTCATTTGGTACACCTCTTTCTAAAGTATTTATAATGGACCCAAGAATTCGGACACGAAAAGAGGATGTGTTAAGGTAGATTTATGAAACGAAAATCATACTCAAAAGACTTTAAAGCAAAAGTTGTGCTCGAAATTCTGCGGGAGGAAAAGACGTTAAATGAAATTTCCTCCAAGTATAGTGTCCATGTCAATCAACTGCAAAAATGGAAAAAGATAGCTTTGAAGCAATTGTCCCAACTCTTCGACCGTTGGCAGAAGGATGAGAGCCGCATGCAGGCGAATACAAAAAAACCGAACGGCTCTATGGGGAAGTTGGCCGATTAACCACAGAACTTTCGTGGCTTAAAAAAAATTTGGCTATGACAATGCAACGCGATGAACGCAGGTTACTGGTAGACTGGAATGATCCCAAGCTTTCGATCAGGAAACAGGCTGAACTGCTTTCCCTGAATCGGACAGGGCTTTATTATCAGCCTGTGTCTCCTTCTCCGGAAGAAATCGCTATCAAACACCGAATCGATGTGCTGTTTACCAAATACCCGTTTTACGGCTCACGGCGCATCACCCAGCACATTAATTCCGGAATTGTTAAGCGGCTGTACTGGATTATGTTGTTTAATAATTTTATAGAGCGGTGGTCAAACATTTTCATCCTCCCTAGTTACATCATAATTGGAAAGCGCTTTTTTCTACAGTGATTGAGTCCAAACAACGATTCATAATTTAAGTTAATATTGTACTCATAACAAAATTCATTTTTTCCTTTCTACTTCTATGGTTAATGAGAATAAATACTTGTCAAAAATTACGAAGTTTTGCCTATGTTATTGACAAAAAAATTGATTTATGCTGTATTTGAAATTTATTTCACCATAAGAAATAAATTTCAAACAGGAGGGCCAAGTCATGTTACAAGATAGTTCTAAACAATTACTTAAAGTAGCTAAAAAATACTACTTATTAGGAATGAACCAGGAAGAAATCGCCAAAAGTGAAAACCTTTCAAAATCTACAGTTTCCAGATTAATTAATAAAGCAATTAAATTAGGCTTTGTCACATTTAATCTAAATTTTCCTTCTATAAGCGCAGATAATTTAGAAGAAAAATTGCAAGAAATTTTTCATTTAAAACATGTATTTGTTGCGGAAGTAGATGTAGATGATGAAAAAGTAATTATGCATGATGTTGCCAAAAGTGTTGCAAGATATTTGAATTCAGTCATAGAAAATAATGATATCATCGGGGTTTCATGGGG
>JAGKQJ010000352.1 GCA_017898095.1 Bacillaceae bacterium Marseille-Q3522
CTCTTATAATCTCATCATTTATGGTATAATTTTCTTACTAGTAAATCCCTTCTTGTCTAAACTTCATATATGTTTGGAGTTCTTACCACACAATTTTTTTCTAGTTATCAACCAGTTTACCTCTTATTTTGAGAAAATTTTTAGAAGTCTTCCCACATCCAATTAAACAAACTCAATTCGATACAACGAAGTGTTCGAATAAAATAAGGAGAGATGCTATTGGAACATTTTAATCGTTGGAATGAAGTGCCTAGTCACTTGAAAACAAAAACACAATTAAAGGAATTAGACTTAAAACCAATTTCGGAGTTGGAATATCAAGCAACTATAATTGCTAAATACAACAAAAGATGCAGTTTTTACAAATTGTATGACGTAAATACAGCTTGTAAACCAATAAAAAGACGTATTGTGAAAGAAATTGAAATAACAGACGCAAACATTGCCGAGTCATTATATATAATAAATAAATCAGCAAAATTGAGTAGGGATACGAAAGTATAGAAAAAAGGTACAAATAATAATTGTCGTCACCCATCTGTTATTCGCAACTTGTTTTTCTTTTGTTCATTAAATTTATCAAATCATATTCCATTATTTCTTGTACATCATCGACAAGCAAGATGAAATAATCTATTTCATCCAGATAACTTCTATGGAATCCAGTACGAGACAACCGTTTTTCAACATGAAGTAGATTTACCCCAAATTGATTTTCATTTTTTGGATTTTTAACCAAGTCAGCCATCTCAATGGTCATGAAACGAAGATCTTCCAGATCATCAATACGTTCAAAGGGAAAATCAATTGGATAAAAAGTGATGTTATTCCGGGATGGCTTTATCAGCAGCCATTTTGGCTGGAGCTCTCCGTCTAATTCTTCGAAAAATATTTTCATAGCAGGTCACTTCTTTTTTAATTGTTCTTTGAGTTGATTCAGGAGACGGCATGTTTCAGCTGACCAATGTTTGCGATCATTGCTTTTTGTCCGGTACGCTGTTTGCTTTTCCATTATTGCTTTTTGACTTATAACGAAAAGTTCTTTCCGTTTTATTTGGGCAAGTCTTTCCCGTACCATTTCCTCCGGAATTTGGAAAATGTCGGACAGTTCGGCGACCTCAGCGGGCAAGTATTTATTAAGAATATGGAGTGGTATCGATGCATATAGACTGCCCCAATAGGATTGTTGTTCCTGTTGTTCTTTCAGTAAATAACTGCCATTTCGCTGATCGCCGAAATGTTGCAGCACATGAATAAATTCATGAAAAAAATCAGCACGCTGTTTCTTGAGACTTTGATTATTGTTGATATAAATTACCGAAAAGTCCTCACCTATAAGCGCTTTCGATTCTTCAGAAACATACTCCACGTGAATGTCAAAGCATTGACAAAGATATTCAATGCTTAATTTTTCAAGGGAATCAATAGCTTTAACTTTATATTTTTCCATGATTGCTGATTCAAGTAGCGTATGATTCATAGAAAAACTCCTTTACAAATAGAATATACGTTCGATTTAGAAGGATAAATAAAAAGTTCCACGAGGGAACCGGTAAATTATTATCAT
>JAGKQJ010000353.1 GCA_017898095.1 Bacillaceae bacterium Marseille-Q3522
GGCGGAGACTTTGCTCTGCCTGATTTTCTAAAGTTGCGCTTGCTGAAACGGAATTCTTTTCATGAGAGGGAATGAAGAGCACCCGATTTTTTACCTGTTGTATTGAGAATAACTGTAAATAATAATATATAAACTGAGAAACATGAGTGTAACAATAGGACCTATTTGGCTCATTGTTCCGAAAATAGAGTGAAAAAGACCAACATCAGTAAATTGGAAGGCCGGCAGCAATGTTTGCGACTCATTATTTGCATTAATACGTAAATAGACGGGCTTCCATAAGAGAAATGTATAAAGTGCGGCAAGCAGAGCATGAAGCATTCTTGCAAAAAAGAATGGCTTAAATTGAATATCTGTCTGTGCTAAGATACTTGCTACCTGTGCCTGAACACTAAAGCCGCAAAAACCTAAAATAAGACTCGCTATAATCGCTTGGTGCATTAATGAAACCTGTGAAACCTGACTGGTCATTTGAGTGCCGAGCGTAATTTCAAACAGTCCGGATATAAGAGATATACTTAATTCCGGAGGCAAGTGAAAAACGATTAATAATGATTGAATAAACGCGCTTAAAATATCTGTAATATGTAAAAGATAAAGCAGTTTATTTATGACCGAAAATAAAATAATAAATCCACCAATCATTAGTAAAGATTGCACGGAAGAAGTAACAGCATCTCCTAACAGTTTGCCAATCGGACGATTGTCGTTTATTCTTGTCCGGTGGAGAGAGGCAAGCGCCTCGCGAAATGAAAAAGCAGGCTGCTTTTTTTTCTTAGTACTTTTTTCCTCTTTCCCGTAAAACCTCATTAAAAGCCCTACCGTAAAATTTCCCGTATAATGAGCGATTGCTAACAAAATTCCCAGCTGCGGATTATTAAAAAAGCCGACTGATACAGCGCCAATAATAAATAAAGGGTTGGAGGCATTCGTAAACGAGACAAGCCTTTCCGCTTCAATTTTCGTCAGCTGCTTTTCCTGGCGCAATCGCGCGGTAAATTTTGCTCCGGACGGGTAACCGGATGCCATTCCCATTGTCCAGACAAAGCCGCCGACTCCGGGAACTTTAAAAAGCGGTCGCATAAGTGGTTCAAGTAATACGCCTATAAAGGCAACGACGCCAAAGCTAATTAATAATTCAGAAACAATGAAAAATGGAAGTAAGGATGGGAAAACAATCTCCCACCACATATTAAGTCCGCGTATCGATGCCTGCACAGATTCCCGGGGATAAGCTATTAACGAAGCCGCTAAAATGGTACAAATAGAAGCAAGAAAAACAGTTTTTATTCTCGATTGAAACACCGGAATATCCCCCTTAATATAACCGGACTGAATGGACACGGCTCCAACTGAGTTATGGACCAACCGTCCGTAACAAAAGATGCAGGATTTTTTAAAAAGTTTCTCACTTGTCGCAAGCAATCGATATCCTTTTAGAAAGTTTATATATTAATGCTATACTGTAAGACAACTGAGTCTTCAGGCCTGTTTTTACAAGTGATATCTCAAAAAACCGACTTGTCCTCATCTCCCATATCATTATACGTATGGGAG
>JAGKQJ010000354.1 GCA_017898095.1 Bacillaceae bacterium Marseille-Q3522
ATAATGAAGATATAATAATCAATCCCTATTATATGAAAAAACATGATATAAGAGCATTATCATTGAATCATTTTAAACTAAATAACAGAGTAAAGATTCTTGGAGAAAAAAAACAAAAATTTCATATGATCAAATTTGTTATTAGGACAGTAAGTGCTTTCAAATACGATTTAATATCATGGAAAATTTTGAAGAAGAAACCATTAGGGGAAGAAAAGTATAGGAAACGTGCTGTGAGAGGTGTGTATTATACTTTTACTTCAATAACTGATTTTGGGTTTGTACAATCAAAAGCAAAAAATAAATATGTATTTGGCTGTTATCAATGTGAGAAGAATTTTGTGGATATTGCTGATATCATAAAAAAAGAATTTGAAATCGTTACACCACCCTCTAAATCAAACTTAAAAATGTTGAATATGATTACCTCTTCAAATGCGGTTTGTTTGCATATTCGAAGAGGCGATTATTTGAATGAGCGTTGGAAAATGCTTCAAGTATGTGATTTTAATTATTATGATAGGGCAATTCAATATATGATTGACAAACTGGAAAACCCTGTTTTCTATTTATTTTCTAATGGAAGTGCTGATATCAAGTGGATAAAGGAAAATTATGTTTTTAGTGAAAATCCGAAAATCATATATGTTGATTTGAATAATCCTGATTATGAAGAACTTCGACTGATGACTAATTGTAAGCATTACATCATCTCTAATAGTACTTTTAGTTGGTGGGGAGCATACTTATCTCAAAATAAGAAGAAAATTGTTGTTGCACCTTCAATTTGGAATAAATCACTACCTGAAGATAAGAAATTATATGGTAAAGATTGGACGTTGATTGATGTATCAGAATGAAGAGATAATGAGAATAAAAAAAGCAATACCCTTTACTTTTGGATTAAAACTTTGGTTAATTTTACTGTTGGTAAGTGGAATATCGTTTCTTATTTCGTCAATTAAACTGAATAGTAGCTCATCATTAAATACTTTGTGGCTCTTACCTTTAACTCACTTTTTATCAATATTAATTTGCCGTTCAGTTTTTAAGAAAGAAAGTGGAATTTCACTTGTAATGATTCAGATGGTTATGGCTTGCCGCTACAGTATCCTACCAATTTTATTTGCATTCGATGAATATTATACAGGAGTAACAGTTCCTGGAGTTGATTTACAAGCAGCTATTGGATATATGGTTTATGAGTTATTAGTAGTAACCTTGTGTATTTATACATTTACTAAATTGAAAATTAAAAAGGGTATCGTGGACAATAAGGACAAAATAAAATCTGAAGGTACATCTAAAGGGATTTTGAGATACTTTACTATATTTTCGATTGTCTATTGGCTTTATATTGTTCTAACTTCTTCTAAATTGAGAGGTAGATTACTTAATTTTAATATTGAAATAAATGATACAGGGTTAAGTACAAATGAATATATGGCAGATGTTTCTGGATCAGAAAAGATTTTTTTTAATATAGGTCTAATTGTCATTTTTGTGGTTCTATTAAAAC
>JAGKQJ010000355.1 GCA_017898095.1 Bacillaceae bacterium Marseille-Q3522
GAGGAATTTAATTTGTCATCAGAAATCAAAACAGATATTTCCTTCGATAAAGACTTGGTGGAACTTGCAGGTTATCATGCATATTTAAGTTATAATATTGATGATATCATTCCAGTCAATGTTAATAATTATACAGTTATTGATACTAGGTATGATGACTCTATTGGCTTAGATGCATTAACTGTACTAAGCGATGATAACAAATTCATCATCATCTACGTAGGCACAAACACAAGTTCCATCCAAGATATCATGACGGATGCGCAGTTGCTCGGTGATGTCCTTCCCGCACAATTACAGGAAGCGCGCGACTATTTCGACGAGATGTCGAAATTATATCCGATTTCCTATATTTGCGGGAACTCCCTTGGCGGGGCATTGGCGGAATGTTGTTGCGGAATAATCCTTACATAAGAATATAAAAACCACATGAATATCTCCTACATCAATGATAAAAATAGTACAAATCTACTAAATTTCCAAACTCTCCACTCAGCCTATTTTACTGTTTTATTAATATATGGTTTAAATTAGAAAGAAAAGGTACACAAAGACATAATCTTTATTTAAAATAAAAACATCTGCTTTTATTTTAACTTGGTTAACGATACAACCCCATCAATATAAACGCTGGGAGGATACTGTTTCATGCTGCTTAGAAAAAAATGGATTATAGGCGTTGGTTTACCACTTATATTGGGAGGATGTTTGAACATGGACAATACGAATATTGATGAAATCATACAGGGCAATGGGAAAAATCAAACGGTACCTAAAGAACAAAAAACGGAAGACTATTTAGTCCGGGTACAGGATTACACCGGTGAGGGATATGAACTGAGAAACGGAGAAGAAACGGATAAAATTGCTAAAGCCCACCGCCTGGAAATTGAGAAAGCGGTAAAAGATTTTTTTCTGGAAAAATATAAAACAGAAGTAACTGTCCATAATGTTGTAGGTGCCATAGATGGTGCCACTGTGTTTGTCGAATCCGTAGGGGAACCGCATTTTTATACATATGCAATTGTCCCTATTAATGCAGAAAAAAAGAAGGTTTACATTAACAATGTGTGGACTGAAGAAGGTCAAGTGGAAGATTGTATTTCTGGAGGTATTTATGCAATGATTTTTGAAGAAGAATTAAAAAAACTGGACCAATATTTACAAACTTTAGTGAGTGAATATCCGATTGTAGGAAGCAGAATTGAAGCTATTCAAAATGTCGGTGCAGTCGGGTACAGCACTGAATTTTATTATATTACTACGTATGATGACAATTTAATTAAACTTTCAGATTTATACTTACAATATCCAACAAGAACTAAAGAAGAATGGAAAAATTCTTTTAATAAAAATTCATTCGAACCAGACGGTGTAATAATCGCAATTAATCTTCATATGAAAGAATCTGAAGCTAAACCTGATAAAGTAATTTTT
>JAGKQJ010000356.1 GCA_017898095.1 Bacillaceae bacterium Marseille-Q3522
GGGTTCTAACCTATCACTTCTCACTTCTCGCCTCTAGTATGGCGGGTAGCCGCTCGAGGGCTTTAGCCAAGCATAAATAAAAACAAAAAGAAAAAGAAGTGGATAAAGGCTGTTCTTATTATTACAACATTTCTTTTTATTGGGATAGGGGCATATATTTATAATTTTGTTCAGCATGTTGTAAGTGCGGTAGACCATATGAATAATCCTATTTCGAGAGAAACCTCTGATAAACGGGAAGAGAAAATAGAGTTTCAATCGAAAGACCCGATTTCCATCTTACTTGTTGGCGTGGATGAAAGAGACGGGGACGCCGGGAGAACGGATTCCATGCTGGTTATGACAGTGAATCCTGAAAAAAATTCCACTAAAATTGTCAGTATTCCCCGCGATCTACGAACAGAGTTAGTTTATTCAAAAGACCCTTCGAAAAATACAGTTAATAAAATCAATCATGCTTACACATATGGGGGAATTGAAATGTCCATCGAATCAGTTGAGCATTTTTTAAATATCCCCATTGATTACTATGTGGAAATAAATATGGAAGGCTTCAAAGACATAGTTGATGCTGTCGGAGGGATTGAAGTTTATAATAAATATGCCTTCGAACTTGATGGTATTACCCTCTCGGAAGGACAGCATCATTTAAATGGTGAAGAAGCGCTGCAGTATGCAAGAATGCGAAAGCAGGATCCATTAGGTGATTTTGGCAGACAAGAGAGACAGCGTGAAGTCATTTCAAAAATTATTGATAAAGGAAAGTCATTTTCAACTTTAACAAATTACGGTAATATTTTGGACACCCTAGAAAAAAATGTGAAAACAAATTTTACCTTGAACGAATTAGTCGGCATGCAAACGAATTATATGCCTGCTGCAAAAACCATTGAAAGAATTGAGATTAAAGGAGAAAACCAGAAGGTTGATTTTGGTGAAGGCTTAATTTGGTATTATTTAGTAGAAGATCAAACGAGACAGAATCTTTCAAATGTATTACGTGAACATTTAAACTTGGACAGTGAAACGATTGCATCTTCTGATAGTAGCTCATAATCTTTCTTTTTTAAGGGAGGACATTTTTTCAAAAAGTTGTTTGCAAAATGTCCTCTTTTAATGCTCAAAGTCTCTTGTACTTTCTTTTACATAGTGAACTCGTTTCAGCAAGCTCAGGAACCCGGGAAATCAGATGGGGAGCCCAATCCCACCTAAACTGCGCTTAAAGGCTTGAAAACTTCACCTTTCAAGCATGGAAAGATAAACTTCCTACGAAATAAGAACCACTCTATGGAATTTTCCGGTAAATTGCGGTGATTTCATTCAACAACGGACAAAACATCTGAAAGATCTCTCCTATTTTTTTTATATGTATTCTCAAAAAACAAGAATCGACAAAAATAGTCCCTTTTACTTACTATAATTATAG
>JAGKQJ010000357.1 GCA_017898095.1 Bacillaceae bacterium Marseille-Q3522
ATATTTTAACGAAATTGCCAGAAGTCCCCTTCCTCAAGGAACAAAGTGAGTAGGGAGGGGATGAATGGCAAGGTCTTAGACGGTTTTGATTTCGTACTGCCAGTTATTTTGATGGCAGATACGATGCAATTCTTTTAGTGAAATTTGTTTGTAATTTTTGTTTGGCGGAGTGAGATACTCCCCGTCAATCGTCTTGATGTACGCATTATTTTTTCCTGTGAACCCTGTGATGTAGCCCGTTTTCCCATAAACCGATACGTTGTCATTCAAGAAGAACCCCTTCATTTGTTTCGTGTTTTTCTCGTTTCGTTTTTGTTCTCTATTTTTCTCTTTCCTGCCCTTACGGGCAGTGGCTTCATGAAGAGAGCGTTTTTTCTTGCGAAATTGCACAATTTGGAAATGAGATTTTGGATTTTCTTCTATGACATGGACTCCTGTAATGGCAATCGCATCATTGAAATGGGTTTTCTCTAATTCTAACTCTTTTCGCTTTGATGTTGTCACACTTCCGTAGGTGATACGGGCATCAGGATATTGAGAAAAAATTCGTTTCCGTAAACTATTCATAAACGGAGGTTCTTTGTATTGTGGGGTTTTCTTTTTTTCTTTCATCCACTTCCATAAAATCTTACCTGGTTTATGATTTTCCGATGTATGACAATCGGTACAAACGGTAATCAAATTACTTGCTCGGTCACTTCCGCCTTCTGAACGGTACATCACATGATGTGTGCACAAAATCTTATTTTTCTTTTTACAAACCTGACAGGTATAGTTGTCTCGTGCAAACACGAAATAACGAACATCAAAGTAACCAAACATTTCTCCTTCTTGATACTCTTTCCCTTGAATCTCAGGATTCATCATCTTCTGGACATCGAATTTCCCCACTTCGATAGAAAGGGTTGGATTTGGAAGTAAAGATGAAAAAGTATCTATCCAATAAAAGGTATTCTGTACACGACTTTCTAGGGATGGCGGAAGCCATCCTTCTTTTCGTTTCGATTCAGACGTACACTTCGCTTTGACCCACTTTTTCTTTTTCGTATCATACACTCGCTTTGTTTTGAATTTGAATTTGCATCGTCTATAACGAGTATTTTTTTGTCGTCTGTTTCTTCTCAAATCGCTTCTTGTTTTGAGAAGCAAACTCACATCTTGCCTTAGTTCGATTTCGCCTTTGGCGAACACTTTGTCTTCACTTGTCACAGCAATTCCCAGGTGCTTCGCCCCTGTATCGACTCCCAAATGGACATCTTGTTTGGTTTCGCCTGTGGCGATACATAATTGTATCGTAAACGGTTGATACCCGATAATTTTTGCTTGTTTGTTTTTCAGTAGCAATCTTGCTTTGCGGGGAGAACACGGCATAAGCGGTTCTCCTCGCTTGTTTTTGACGAATACTCGCAAG
>JAGKQJ010000358.1 GCA_017898095.1 Bacillaceae bacterium Marseille-Q3522
CGTAAGGCGATGAAAAAATACTTTAATGGTACTTGGAAGTTTGGCACTGCTAAGTTGGTATATAAATACCAAAAGTGGTTCTTACATATCCCAATGACTAAAGAGTTAGCTGAATTAGATTTAACAGTTGTAAACAATGTTGTGGGCGTTGACTTAGGCATCAATTTTCTTGCTGCTACTTACGATAGCCAAGGTAAAACTACTTTCTACAATGGGCATGTCGTTAAACATAAGCGTGGTGAATTTAAAACTGGTGCAGTTACTACAGGAGTATAGCTCTTGCAGTAGGGGCGAAGTCAACCGTCCTTATGTTCCACCACCCTAAGGTAGGAGGTCTCAACAACCGTTCGCACTACTGGGTAGGAATAAGTGTAGTTGCTTTCTGCGAGGGCAGAAGCACTGTCTATATTCGACAGACGCAGGGCCCCCACTTCAAACAATCCGTAAGGGTGTTAAGTGGGGGGGAGTTGACGGTAATCCTCCCGGTATGTTGTTATGATTATTTGCCTGATATTCATATGTAAAAATGACTATGCTGTTAGCATGCCGCTGAAGATAATGATATGTTTAATTAAAAAATATCACAATCAAAATAAGTGAATCCGTTAATTATTCAGATAGAGAGTTATAGTTTACAGAATTCTCAATGGCATTTTAATTATGTTTCATTTCGTTTTGTAATTCCAAAAACTTAATCGGAAATTTTTTTGAAAGGCACAATGAAGACTGACTGATCTGCAGTTGGAAAAATTCTTCATTCATTTTCACCATACATATTCAGTTGATTTTATTTTATACATGAACATACAACTGTTTCAAGGTTTTATAAAAACGAAAAAAAAGTTAACAATACTTTTATCAGTTGCAACAATTAGTATGGTACATTGTTACCGTCTGTCTTCCTCTATTAGTGGACATTACTGTGGTATTATGGACTCTTGTAAAGCTTGATTAGATCTAATAAAGTGAAACTTCCATCAGTGGGGGTTTTCTTTCATCCCCCACTGATGGTTAGTCGCGCAAAGCCCGATTGATTTTTCTAAGGGCTGAAGCCCTAAGAAAAACCTTATCTCACCAATCGGGCTTTTAGGGGCAGTTTATCCCTCACCTAAAATGACTGGTATCACCTCCATTTTTGAGGTGGGGGTATTACTGCCCCTTAATCTGCGATAATATTGGAAACGGTTTTTACATTGGAGTTGCTTGGGTTGCAATGTAGAAAAATGACTCCATCCTACTCCTTTAGAAAAGAATTGAATTTTAGACATTTAAGGGTTTGACATGAGATAATCGGAGTGATAGCATTAAATAAGGAAGAAAATTCCTTATCACTTTTATAATAACTACTCGTCAAATTTCTACAATTCGATAAAGGAGGATGGATATGGTCGTACTAACAT
>JAGKQJ010000035.1 GCA_017898095.1 Bacillaceae bacterium Marseille-Q3522
AAACATCCATGACCCGCCGGGTCACAAACTCCGGATGAAAATATTATTTTCATATCAATTAGTAAGAGATGTTTTCCGGTAAAAAAAACAGACTTCCTCAATGAAACAGAAGTCTGTAAAATAATCTAATAAAATTTCCCGAAGCGAAAGCCGCGGAAGCCAAAGATAAATAATAGAACAAGGAGAACAACTTTATCTTTTTTAAAGAGACTTTAGATAAATGCAAAATTACTCTTGGCTCATCTCTTACTAAAGAGATACATTAGCTTTAGAAAGCATTGCTTTGTTTAATAGCGACAAAGTTTATGGAATCAGCTTTCATAATCTATCCTTCCCCTTTTCGTTTTTCTTTTTCCGCACGGTAAAATTCGTGAAACATTTTCATGAGCGCCCTTTTCTCGATTCGGGAAACATAACTCCGTGATATTCCTAATTCTTTGGCAATTTCCCGTTGTGTTTTTTCCTTTTGCAGATCTAAGCCAAACCGTCCGACGATTACTTCTTTTTCCCGTTCATCAAGAACACTGATGTATTCCTTTACCTTTTCCAGTTCCATGTTTAGTTGAATCGTATTTACTACATCTTCAGATTCTGATTTTAAGACATCTATTAAACTAATTTCATTACCTTCCTTATCCTGGCCGATCGGATCGTGAAGGGAGACATCTTTTTTTGTTTTTTTTAATGCCCTTAAATGCATCAGTATTTCGTTTTCTATACAACGTGCCGCATACGTAGCTAATTTTGTTCCTTTTCCTTCAGAATAGCTTTCAATTGCTTTAATGAGACCAATTGTGCCGATCGAAATTAAATCCTCCGGATCTTCTCCGGTATTCTCGAATTTTTTTACAATATGTGCAACTAAGCGTAAGTTATGTTCAATCAGCATATTCCGTGCATGGCTATCCCCTTCTGCCATTAAACGTAAATACTTTTTTTCCTCGGCAGCCGATAGTGGTTGAGGAAAAGCATTGTTTTTTACATAAGAAACCAAAAAGACAAGTTCTTTTATCATAAACCCGAGTGCAGTAAAAATTCCAGGCATCCTTCCACCTCCGCTTGATAGGAAAACCCTATACCTTATTCCTATGAAGCGAGGCAGATGCTTTTGTCTGTCCAGTATAAATTTATTTAATTGGACACATTTCTTACCCTATTTCGATTTATGACGATGTTGTTTTTTTTTACTAAATTCAAGTGTTAGTAATAAAATATGCAAAAACATGACACTCACCTCCGGTTAGGTGGAATCCTTCTCCACCCAAAAAACTGCTTTTCTTCTTTGTATCATCCATATCATTATTATCCCCGCCTTTTTTAAGTTTTTTGTCAACATTCATGCCATTACAGCATCAAACTATACTGCCGATTTTTGTGCTCTTCATATAATCTTTCTACTTCTTGTTCAATAAGTGCTTCCTGAAGAGAAATCCAGCGTTTTTTTATCGTCACTGTGATAAAAAAGAGATTCAATGTCATCTGCTATCACCTCCTTCACATTATCCAAATTTTGAGCATAAAAAAACCGCAAGGAGACGTGCTCCATGCAGCTTTTCATTAGACACAAAAAACCGCAGAGCATATTTCGCCCTGCGATTTGGATAGCAAAAATTTTACAATTCAATCCATACAGGCCGAATATAACTTATCAACATGAGAAACAGCAGCAACAAACATCATTTTTAATTCCATCATCCTATTCGGCCTCCTTTACTGAATTTATTCTCACAATGGTAAGTATATCCACTATTTTCACAATTGTAAAGCCTTTTTTTAAAAAATCTTTGCTGTTTTCTGATCAGAAAATGAGGAACAGGATTGCAGAAGCCGACTATCATTTTTCAGATAAGCAAATTCGAGTTTTCGAGTTTTAAAAACTGCTTTTTTGCGGTTTCTGACTTTTCGACTATTATTATCCATCTTTTTTTGAGAAAAAGAAAAAACGCCCCGAATAATGGACGTTTTGATGGCGAAGAACTTTTCCTTTTCATTTTATTGAAGAAAGAGATCCTTTTGTTATGATGCTAATCTAATTTTTTGTAAAATAATCTTCTCCGTCTTCCGAATCCAATAATCTTTGCCGGTATTTTTTTTCACGGAGAAAGCAGATGAGTGAGCCTGTGAGAAAGGCGAGCGATAAGCCAAACAACAGGAATATATCTGAATCACTGTTCGTCATTTTTGTCGGTAAAATCGTTCCTAAATAAAAAAACACAGCAACTGACAATAAAACAATGGCAAAGCACCTGACATCGCGCATTTTTTCATAAAGTTTTTTTGTTTCTTCTTTCAATAAAATCACCTTTCTATACAATCTCGAAAAATAATGGCTATCACTAGCGTACCATATTTCAGAGACTAATAGCTTATGTAATAAATAGGTGTTTTAGTAAAATAATCTAATAAAGTGAACCTTCCTTGTCGCGCCGAGCCCGATTGAAGTTTCTAAGGGCTAAAGCAAGCCCTAAGAAACTCCTTATCACGCAGAGCCTGACTGATTTCTCTAAAGGCTGAAGCCTTAAGAGAAACCTTGTCTCACCAATCGGGCTTTTAGGGGCAGTTTATCCCTTGCCTGACTTGATTGGTTTTACCTCGTTTAATACTGAAGGGCCTGCTGTAAATCCTCGATCAAATCTTCTGCATCTTCCAGTCCGACAGAAATGCGGACAAGTCCATCCGTAATACCAAGTTCGGCGCGCCGTTCTTTTGGAATCGAAGCATGTGTCATTTTTGCCGGTAAAGAAATTAAGCTCTCTACCGCTCCTAAACTTTCCGCCAACGTGAAATAACGAACGTTTTCAAGGAGGTGATTGGCCCGTTCTTCACTTCCAACATCGAAGGAAACCATACCGCCAAATCCCCGTGCCTGCTTTTTCGCAATCTCATAGTTTGGATGAGCCGGAATTCCAGGATAATATACTTTTTCCACCAAAGGATGATTTTCAAGAAAAGCGACGATTTTCTGAGTATTGCTCTCGTGCTCTTCCATGCGGACGCCGAGCGTTTTAATCCCGCGAATTAACAGCCATGCGTCTTGTGGACCGAGAACACCTCCAGTTGCATTCTGGATAAAATGCAGTTCATTTGCAAGCTCCCCGTTAGCTGCCACTACCAGTCCGGCAACAACATCACTGTGGCCGCCTAGATATTTTGTCGCGCTGTGAATGACGATATCTGCCCCCAAATCGATCGGAGTTTGCCAATATGACGTTGAAAAAGTATTGTCGACGATTGTCAGCAGGCGGTGAGCTTTGGCAATTGCTGCGGCCGCAGTAATATCCGTGATTTTCAAGAGCGGATTTGTCGGTGTTTCTAAGTAAATGGCTTTCGTATTTTCTTGTATAGCCGCTTCGATATTAGCAAGATTGCTCGTATCAACAAAGGTTACTTCGAGACCGAAGCGTTGTAATACCTTCGTCATCACACGGAATGTGCCTCCATATACATCATCTGTCAGGACCACATGATCTCCTTTATTAAATAGCATCATCACCGCCGTGATTGCCGCCATTCCAGAACCGAAAGCAAAGCCAGCCTCCCCGTTTTCCAAATCGCTTATTAGTTTTTCCAAAGCAGAGCGTGTCGGATTTCCCGTTCGTGAATATTCGTAGCCTTTATGATGTCCGACAGACTCCTGCTTATAGGTGCTGACCTGATAAATCGGGACTGATACTGCACCGGTAAGGGGATCGCCGTCGATACCTCCGTGTATCAATGCTGTTTTTCGTCTCATTTTAAATCCCGCCTTCATAGATTTTTTTACTTAAATAACGTTCACTGCTATCTGGAAAAATAACGGCAATATTTGTTCCCGGCTGCGATGTTTTTCCTTCCGTTAATGCAGCAGCCAGGGCTGCACCGGATGAACTTCCTATAAAAAGTCCTTCTTTTACAGCTGCTTCCTTAACCATTGCAAAAGCCGTTTCATCGGCTATCGTATGAATCGCGTCAAAATAGGTATCATCCATATAATCCGGTAAAAATTCCATTCCAATTCCTTCTGTCTTATGGGAACTGGCTTCACCGCCATTTAAAATCGAACCAAACGGTTCAACTATCACCGTTTTTACGGCAGGGTTTTGTTCTTTTAAATAGCGGGCGCATCCCATAAACGTTCCGCCTGTACCGGCTCCTGCGACAAATATATCCACTTTTCCGTCAAGATCATGCCAAACTTCCGGGCCAAGTGACTTATAGTAGGCTAAAGGATTTCCGGTATTAGAAAATTGCTGCGGGCAGTAAGCGCCGGGAATTTCTTTTTCCAGCTGCAATGCTTTATTGATCGCGCCCTGCATGCCTTCCTCCGTTGGTGTAGAAACAATTTTTGCTCCTAACGCTTTCATAAGCACCTGCTTCTCGACACTGAATTTTTCCGGTACACAAAATATTACCTGAATCCCTTTATTGACGGCAGCAAGGGCAAGTCCTATCCCTGTATTTCCGGCAGTTGGTTCAATTAAAGTTCCGCCGGGAGACAGCTTCCCTTCTTGTAACGCAAGATGCAAGAGTTCGAGGCCGAGACGGTCTTTGACACTTCCGCCCGGATTCATCATTTCAAGCTTTGCAAATAAACGGACTCCGTCTGCCAGCGGAAAATGGGTGATTTCTATTAATGGAGTATGGCCGATTAATTCTTGTACATTTCGATAAATCTTCAATTTTTCAACACCACCTTTTATCACAGATTAAGGTGCAGTAATACCCCCTCCTCAAAATTGGAGGTGAAACCAATCAAGTTAGGCGGGGGATAAACTGCCCCTAAAAGCACGATTGGTGAATCGAGTAGGAGGAGGCTTTTAGCCTCCGACCTCTCACACCACCGTGCGTACGGTTCCGTACACGGCGGTTCAATCTTTTAAGTATCTCTATTCGATACCATCTTGTTCTGTCATTTCCGTGTTGGCATCCCTGCGCTCTCCTATGTGCCCTTCGGTTTCCAACCTATCTCTCCATAGGCAGTTATCTTTTGGTCTGTACCGCGATATTTTCTGCGCTTGGGCGGCGATGCCTACACCTCCTTGCTCTCCAAGATTTAAGATTGTTCGTCCTTCGTTTCCTATTGAAACTACTATGACTTCTGCTGACTTCTCACGATAAATCTTGTTTCAACCGAGCTACGCTCGTCCGTGAGACCTCCCCGGGTAAGAACGATAACCTTCCTCCCATGTAACTGCTGCATCTACTGTGTGGAACTCGGGCAGTATCGGACTTTGTTTTGCTTAGCAAACTCATCCATTCCTGTTCAGCCTTGTATGCAGTTTCTGTTCGTCAGTTCGGGAGTTTGCCTCCGGCTTCCTTCAGATTCCTTCTCGCGAAGGACACCCTTGCCTTTGGCTAACAGTTCCTACTGCCAAGCCTGTAGTGGACTTTCACCACCAAGTTATCGCCCGTGCCGGGAGCACGACAAGGTTTCTCTTAAGGCTTCAGCCTTTAGAGAAATCAGTCAGGCTATGCGTGATAAGGAGTTTCTTAGGGCTTCAGCCCTTAGAAAAATAAATCAGGCTCCGCGTGATTAACCATCAGTGGGGGATGAAGGCCGACTAAGTACGCCACGTCCTCATGTCTTCGTCGGCACTAGTACGTCCTGTACGTCGTAACCCCCCACTGATGGAAGTTTCACTTTATGAGAACGGTTTTTGACGATAACCCTTTTAAATGCTTTATATGATAGTTTCGTAATCTACTTGTTGAGCAGAGTGACCATCTTTGTCACCAACGAAGCAGAATGAAGTGCAGCAGTTTTTAAAAATTGATCAAAGGTTACAGGTGATTCTTTCCCGGCAATATCTGATAAGGAACGGATAATGACAAAAGGAATTTGAAATTGATACGCAACCTGTGCAATCGCAGCGCCTTCCATCTCGACTGCTTGCAAAGCGGCAAATTTCTCACGAATCGAGCTGATGCGCAGCGGGTCGCTCATAAATGAATCTCCTGTTGCAATTAATCCGGTAACGGTTTGCACTGAGTGATCGGAAAGCGATGCCTGCCGGGCAATATCTATTAAATAAGGATCTGCCAAGAAAGCAGGAGGCAGCATAGGAACCTGGCCGTACTCATATCCAAAAGCGGTTACATCAACATCATGATGGCGTACTTCTGTCGAGATTACGACATCCCCGACTTGCAATTGCTGATTAATTCCGCCTGCAGATCCGGTATTTATGACGTAGTCAGGGGCATATTTTCCCAGTAAAATAGCAGTGGACATTGCTGCATTTACCTTGCCAATTCCGGACTTAAGGAGAATAACATCCGCGCCGTTCAATGTTCCACTTGTAAATTCACAGCCGGCAACTATTTCTTGCTGACTATCTTCTATTTGTTCTCTTAATATCGTAACTTCTTCATCCATTGCTCCGATAATTGCAATTTTCATGCTGAAACCTCTTTCGTTTTTATAATTTGATTGCTTCCATGATCCAAACGAATTTATTCAATCGTGAAAAAGAAACCTGAAATCCGTTTTGTTCCGTGATGCTTTGCAGAATCGGAATTGTCGTATAATATTCGCGCTGTAAATCTGCGGAAAGCTGGGAAAAACCTTGTGCATCTGCCTCTTTTACTGCCTGGAGGTAAGCTTCTTCCGTTGCGAACACCGTATCTGCAAACACTATTTTACCACCCGTTTGCAGCAGTTTTCCATATGAGATGATCGCTTTTTCTTTTTCTTCATCGGTCAAATGATGAAAAGCATACGTACTGACAAATGTGTCAATCTGCTTAAGAAGCGGAAAGTGAAAAAAATCGCCATCTGTTATTACCGCCTGTCCTTTTAGCTTTTCGACCGCTAATTTTCGCATTGCCTTCGAGGGTTCAACTGCAGTAACGTTTAAACCTTTTTTGACAAGCTTTTTCGTTAAATTACCTGTTCCGGGGCCAAATTCGATAACGTTGCCAATCGTGCGGTTTGCTACTTCTTCCAGTATTTGATTATAATGATGAAATACTTCTTTATATTCGAGATCCGCACCGGTTACACTGTCGTCGTAAGTGTCAGCCCATTGTTCAAAAAGCTCAATAAATTCCTTGCCCATGTCAGAGTCACCTCTAAATTTTAATAATTCCTATAAGTATACTATGTTTTTAAATATGTCTTGTTCCCAAAATAGCACAATCTTTTCAATCTGTAAACCTAAAACAAGCAGATCGGATATCAATGCACAAAAAAAGCAAAGGCATAAGAAAACTTCTTCTTTGGATTATTATACCTCTGCAAATGAAACCGTGTATCTTTCCATCCTTTAAAGGTAAAAACCTCCTCCTCTAAGCATAGCGTAGGTTGGAATTTTTTAATCAGGTGGGGTAGAGTCTCTACCTGATTTCCCGAGTTCCTGAGCTTGCTGGAACGAGTTCACTCACGTTCTTTTAGCTCTTCGACTTTTGTCGGTTTCCAGCCTTCGCTGTCGACCCATTCAATATATACTTTGTAATGAGCGGAATTGTCTTTGGAAGAAATCGTCGCAACCGACTTATTATGGCCGCCGTTTCCCATGAACCAGATTGTCATTTCATCCTCTGCAAGACCGGTTGCATAGGAAACAGCTTTCTCCATCTCTTCCCAATCTACTCCGCCATAGGTCGTAACATGTTCGCCTGTTTGCGATGTTCCTACGGGCTCCCAGGCGGGGTTAACAATTGTTTTCTTGACATTTTCCCGGTCGCCGCCGTTCGTGACAATTGCTTGATTATCCTCATCACCGGAAGCTTCGTTTTCATTGTCTGTATCATTATCATTTTCATCTGTCGAACCGGTATGATCTGCATCTCCGAAATTATTTTCCGAATCATTCGCTTGATCTGTATTTTCATTACCTTGATTATCTGATTGATCTGAATCCGAATTGCTATTCTTATCTCCGTTTGCAGCACCGTTGTCCGTATTTTCATTATTTGTTTGCTGCCCACTGTTGACCGGCCCGAGAGTGCCTGCCTGGTCCCCGCCATCGGAAAAGATAATCACTGATACAATAATAATTAATGCTAAAACAAGCACAATCAAACTATTTAATATAAGATTTACTTTTCTTCTTTTTGCACGTATATTTGTACGGGATTGATCATGTATTTGTTGGTAATCGTCTTTCAAAACGTATTCCTCCTATTCCACCACACTGGCGACTGACCATATTCTATCATGATCATATGCATATTTAAAAGGATATATCCCTGTATTGCCTTTTCTTTAACATGATTGTAAATTTATTATTATCTTTATCGTCTTTTTTTTAAAATTATCGCGGATTAAGGGGAATTAAAACCCCTATGTTGTCAGGTTGCGCTTTGGTCCGCACTCCAAACTGATCTACTTGATTTAGCGTAACGCTTGTATTTACTTTACTTTTGTCAATTTGCATGTCGATTTCTCATAACCTGACAGCATTGAGTAAGACCCCTATGTTTTACTGTACTTTTCCTTTCTTTTGTTCCAAATTATAGATTTCCTTGACAATATCTGCAAACAACGGATTAACTCCGCCTTCATCGCCATATACATCTAATTGGACAGTGACGAGTGCATACTTTGGATTTTCAAATGGAAAATAACCGGCAAACCATTTGTTATGCAGCTGCTTATCCTCTTTAAAAATACCTGTTTCAGCCGTTCCTGATTTTCCGGCAACTTGAAAAGGGAGCTCACGCAAAACTCTGCCTGTCCCATTTTCATTTACGATTACTTCACGTAACAGGCTCTGCAGCTTTATAACAGTTGCTTTTGACAGAGAATCCTCCATTTTATGCGGTTTAAATGCCACCATAGATGTCCCATTTTTAAATTCTACTTTCGATGCAACACGAACTTCTTCTTTTTGCCCGCCCCGGGCAATCGTTGCCATCATATTTGCTGCCGCTAATGGGGTTACACGGACTTCATGCTGGCCAATAGCTGTCATTGCAACAAAATTTTTGTCTTTCTTATCTTGTTTTTTTAGAAAAACTCTACCAGCTTCTTCCTCATGCAACTGCCTGAAATTAGATAAATGATAAATTTCACCTTCCCACGCGACAGTTCCGACTAAAGAAAGGCTTTTTGCATAATTTCCCAATATGGTTGGATCTTTTTCTCTCAATTCATTTGCTAATGTTGCGAATGTATTGTTACAGCTTCTTGCAAAACTATCTGAAAAGGTAAGCATACCGTATGGATGTGCCGGATCCGCCTCTCCATTGATTTTTCTGCTGCAATCAAATAGACGTGATCCATCCACAAGACCGTAATCTATCGCTGCTGCCGCAACCACTGTTTTAAACACAGAACCGGGAATTTGCTGCTTAATCATCTCGTTTTCAATCCCGCCTGTTTCCGCATTATACGGATCATGTCTGTTTAGTTCCGGGCGCGACACCATTGCCAGTACAGTATTTGTATGAATATCAAGCAGGACAATGCCGCCTTTTTTTATTTGGTGCTGATCTGTGAGACGTTCCGCCATCCGCTGGAATTCATCGTCAATTGTCGTTTTTATATTCACAGGATAAAACGGGCTTACTGGCCCGGCATATTTTACGTTGATTCCGAACAATGGTCCTCCCGTTGCATCCACATGATAGACAAGCTTTGACTTTCCTTCTGGCAGTAAAAATTCATCAAAGCTTTTTTGTAAACCCGATAACCCTACTAACGTTTGTGGAGATAATTCTTTATCCGGATATCGTTTTCTTAGGATTTCCTCGCTTTCTCCAGTGATCCCAATAAGATGTTCTGCTGTGTTTTTTTCCATAATATCCATTTTTTCAACCGCGAACACGCCGGGAATTTTCAGATTATTAATGTTTTCAATCTGTTCCTGCGACAACGCCAGCGGCTCCGGGTCGCCGTAAGCAAACGGCTCCTTTGCATTTTCAACTGCTTTTTCCAATAAAACAGGCGAAACATTTATTTCATCCGCTACCGCTTTAACATCCCATTCCATTTGCTTTAAAAAGGGAAACAGGATTAATACTGGTCGTTTCTCATGCGTTAGGGAAATACCGTTACGATCGAGAAAATTTCCTCTGCCGTTATCAAGTACCATTTCTTGTGTACGCTGCTTGACACTTGCTTCGATTAAATTAATTCTGTGTCTCGAAAAATGCTCAGTAGCAAACAACTGTAGCTGCATTAATCTTCCAAGCAACAAACAGATTGCTAACAAACATCCGATTGCCAAAATAATTATTCGTTTTCTTTGCATATATAAATAACACCTCGTCAAAAGTGTTGACGAGGTGCCGGCTTTATAAACATTATTTAATTTTAATAATACGGACTTTCATTTCTCCCCCTGGGGTTTGTACAACTACTTCGTCCCCGACTTTATTTCCGAGCAATGTTTTCGCGATTGGCGAATCATTTGATATTTTGCCTTCAAACGGATCTGCTTCTGCACTGCCGACAATCGTATATGTTTCTTCATCTCCATCCGGAAGCTCAACAAAGGTTACGGAGCGGCCAAGTGTAACAATATCGCTGCTTAATTCATCCTCTTCAATAATCTTTGCGTTGCGAATCATATTTTCCAGTGTAGTAATACGCCCTTCTACAAAAGCTTGCTCTTCTTTCGCGGAATCATACTCGGAATTCTCTGATAAGTCTCCAAAACTGCGGGCAATTTTAATTCTTTCTACTACTTCTTTCCGTTTTACCGTTTTTAAATTTTCCAGCTCCTGCTCAAGCTTTTCTTTTCCTGCCAGTGTCATCGGGTATACTTTTTCAATTGCCAAAATCCTTCACTCCTTCTATTTTCACAACTGCAATGCAGTACATGTATAATATATGATGTAGTTTCTTCCGTGTTTCTCCTCATAATACGGACTTCACTTCCGAAAAACTTACAAGCAATAGTTGTTAGCGCTGCCAGACGAGCAACATCAAGAACATAACGGAGCGCACCCTGCCTCCCGAGGATACACGCAGCGAGATTTTTTATCTATTGTTTCATAAAAATGAATATTGTTCAAGAATTGTTTGCACTTTTGTTACAAGTAAATCAATTGCGACATGATTGTGGCCGCCTTCAGGAATGATAATGTCCGCATAGCGCTTTGTCGGCTCGATAAATTGATTGTGCATTGGGCGGACGACATTGCAATACTGTTCGATGACCGACTCCAATGTCCTTCCTCTTTCATTTAAATCCCGGCGAATTCGCCGGATAATTCGGATATCGGCATCCGTATCAACGAATAATTTAATATCCATTAAGTCACGCAACCGTTTATCTTCCAAGACGAGAATACCTTCCAAAATAATGACGTCTTTTGCTTCCACATGAATCACTTGCTCCGAGCGTGTGTGACGGGCATAATCGTACACCGGTTTTTTAATACTTTGATATTGAAGCAGCATTTTCAGGTGTTTAATTAGTAAATCAGTATCAAACGCAAGCGGATGATCATAATTTGTCTTCAATCTTTCTGCAAACGGTAAATTGCTTTGATCTTTATAATAAAAATCCTGTTCCAGCACTAATACCGAATTCCCCGAAAAATGATTAAAGATTGCTTTGGAAACACTTGTTTTCCCAGAACCGGAACCACCCGCCACACCAATTACGACTGGTTTTCGTTCCATTATGATAACTCCTTCCGCATCATATTATGCGGATACAGCGGATGATCAACTTTAAAGCGAACAATTTGCAGCGGGTGACGGGCCGCATCCAGTTCAGTTCCAAATTCATCGTAAATTTCCCCCACTTTTTGCGTAAAATTATCAATTTCCGGACCGAAAAATTCTACTTCCTGACCAGGTTTAAAATGATTACGTTGCTGCAGGGTAACGAACTGTGTTTCTTCATCGTAATCTAAGACCAGACCGGCAAAATCATACGTCGTTTTTTTACTGTGAACTCCGAACATCTGCTCCTTATACCCTGGAACCCCTGCAAAAAATGCCGGCGCTGTTTCCCGATTCGCGCATTTATCCAGTTCATCGAGCCATTCCTGTTTTACCGTAAAATGATCCGGGTCGGCACAATAGGCATCAATCACTTTCCGGTAAACACTGACAACTGTTGCCACGTAATGGATCGATTTCATTCTTCCCTCTATTTTTAAACTGTCAATTCCCAGCTCGATCATTTTCGGAATTGATTCAATCAGTTTTAAATCTTTCGGACTCATTGCAAACGGGGCATCCTGCTTGCTAAACATCGGTTTCTCATTATTTCCGTCCAAAGCATAAAGATCATAATCCCAGCGGCAAGATTGGCAGCAGCCCCCTCTGTTTGAATCACGTGCCGTCATATGATTACTTAACGTGCAGCGTCCCGAATAAGCAATACACATCGCTCCATGAATAAAAGCCTCAATCTCGATATCGACTTTTTCTTTTATGTCACGAATTTCTTTCTCGCCCGTTTCCCTGGCGAGAACAACACGCTCAAGCCCTTCTTCCTTCCAAAATTGAACAGCCATCCAATTTGTCAACGATGCCTGTGTACTCAAATGGATTTCGATTTCCGGGGCAATTCGGCGGCATGTTTCAATGATTAACGGATCAGCAACAATAATTCCGGCAATTCCCGTTTCCTTGAGTCCCTGCATATATTCTTCCAAACCGGGGATATTTTCATTATGGGCGTATATATTGGTTGTCACATATATTTTTGCTCCGTATTTTTTGGCGAATTCGACGCCTTCCTTTATTTCTGAGAGTGTAAAATTACCGGCATTGGAACGAAGGCCATATTCCTGTCCGCCGATAAAAACCGCATCCGCACCATAAAGCACGGCAATTTTTAATTTCTCTAAATTTCCGGCAGGTGCCAACAATTCAGGTTTTTTTTCGATGATTCGTTTTCCGTCGCTGATTTGCGAAATTCGTTCTTTTATTGTCAAAATCATTCCCCCCTCTATCCAAGATGAAGTGAGCCGGATTAATCCTATTAATATACGGTTTCTTTAAAGAAAAAACCGGTATCTAACGGTCTACCTTGTGGCTGAATCTTTTCTATTTGTGAATACAGTCTGTCCTTCTCTTCGCCATAATGATCCGGATCCTCTACACAAAGGTCGATTGCCTTACGGTAAAGCTTTGTAACTGCTTCGATATACGGTGAATCTTTTAATATGCCATCAATTTTAAAAGCATCAATTCCTGCTTCGATCATCTCTTGTAATTCATCAATCATGCAAACATCGTTAGGACTCATAATATGCGTCCCGTTTTCATCTTCAAAGATTGGATATTTATTATTTCGATCATGATCATGCAACAGCATTTTTTCATGCAAATTTGCTTTCGCATCGGCTATATTTTTTCCCTGATAGAAAAAATAATTTTGCAAAAGGGTTCGTTTTGATTGAAACATCGCTGTCATTCCATGAACTTGAACTTCAATCTCGACCTCTGCATGTTCTTTTATCTCAATTATGGAATCCAAATTTATTTCTTTGGCAAGAACGACCCGTTTTGCGCCTTTACGTCCCCAATAATTGCAGGCATACCAATTTGTTGCTGTTGTCTCCGTACTCCAATGAAGTTTTAAATTCGGAGCAGCTTCCCTGGCGGCTATTATTACTGCAGGATCGCCAAATATTGCTGCATCAGCACCGGCAGCATCCAGAAAAGCCAGATAATTGTTTAATTCCGATACCCGGTCATTATGGAACAGAGCATTCACGGCAACGTATACCTTTTTCCCCAGGGAATGGGCATTTGAAATTGCTGTTTCTACATCTTTGCGTAAAAATTCTCCCGCCAGCCGCAGCCCAAAGTGCTGTTCACCAATAACAAATGCATCTGCGCCTGCTGCACATAATGGAATGATATCCTCTACCGACTTCGGGGTTACAAGGAGTTCCGGTTTTCTCATCGTCTTCACCTCTTCTTGCTTATTGCAACGCCATCTCCAACGGGTAGAATTACTGTTTCGTAATTCGATTGGCTCATCAGCCATTCGTTAAAGCTGTTTATTTTTCTTACAAGATTCCGTAATCTTTTTTCCGCTTGATCCTGTTCCGCTACTAAGCCTCTGAACAGTACATTATCGATTAGAAACAATCCCTTTTCCGCTAAATACGGTTCGAATGTTTCAAAAAATCTTCTGTACTGCCCTTTTGCAGCATCAATAAAAATTGCCTCAAACGGACCAAGAGCACTGATAACCTGTCCCATATTTAACGCATCTCCGGACATTAACATAATTTGTTCCTGTTTTCCCGCCCGCATAACATATTGTTTTGCAAGCTGCAGACGTCCGCTGTCCCGTTCAATCGTTACAATCATCGTCTTAGGAAGGACAGCAGCCATTCTTAACGCGGAATATCCTATTGCCGTACCAATTTCCAAAATTTTTTTCGGCTGCTGGATTTTTAAAATTTGCAAAACCGCTTCCATACCGGAAAGTTCCATAATGGGAATGTGATGATCTTTCGCATATTGTTCCATTTCCCGGAAAAAAGCGTCACGTGGAGGGATAAGTGCATCAATATATTCATTTAACTTTTCACTCAGCAAACAATCTTCACCTCTGGACTAGCTTTTGATAAGAAAAGCGGAAGGCGCTTGCCCATCGGCTTAAGACCTCGAGCCGATAGCGCCTGGAGCCGGACAAAATGAAAAGCGGAAGGCGCTTGCCCATCGGCGACAAGCTTATTCCAAGTGAGCAATATATCATTTTCTAAACAATGAAAAAAAGCGTCCATAGTCAAATATGCGTTTTACAATAAAAACACATATTATACAATGGATGACGCTATTAATCCAATAGGCATGAAAATACTTGAATTATTTTAACATAAAAAAAAGTGAAAAGCTACTTGTGCCCTTCACTTTTTTTATAAGTTTTACGGATTTGTAAGATGCTCTGCTTTTTTCGCATTATGTTCTTCAAGTGTTTGAGAAAATAGAATTTCCCCTGTCGGAGTTGCTAAAAAGTAGAGATAATCCGACTGTGCCGGATTTAAAGCGGCTTCAATCGAAGAAACCCCCGCATTTGCAATTGGGCCGGGTGTTAAGCCCGTATATTTATACGTATTATATGGTGAATCTATTTCTAAATCTTCATATAATGTTTTTGCTTGATGCTCACCTTGTGCATAAAGAACAGTCGGATCTGTCTGCAATGGCATATCAATAGCAAGCCGGTTATGGAAAACGCTTGAAATCATATCCCTGTCCCCCTGTTCTGTTGCTTCCTGCTCAATCAAAGATGCCATTGTTAACAAAGTATGTACCGAATATTGCTTTTCTTCCATTAAGCTAAGGTAACTTTCTATTACTTCCTCCGACTTGTTTAACATTGCATAGACGATTTCCTCTAATGTCGGATTTTCAACATAAAATGAATAGGTAGCCGGAAACAAATATCCTTCGAGAGGATATTTAATATTTTCATTTAAGATATCATTAGTGAGTAGAGTTGGATATTTTCCCATAAGATCTGCGATGAAGGAAGGATCGTTTAATCGGGCAAAGATATCTTCTTCCTTATGATCGGTTTTTTCAGCAATAATTTTTGCAATATCCACAAGCTGTTTGCCTTCCGGAATTGTTATTTTCGATAACACTTCCTGGACAATCTTACCTGTTTTTAACGTCTCAATAATTTCCGGGAACGTCATCGCTGTGTCCATTTTATAATCACCGGCCATAAAGTCCGTCTCATTTTTAAATTTTACATAATAGCGAAACACCCGCGCATCTTTGATTATCCCTTCATCTTCTAAGATGCGGGAAATCGTCGTTACACTGGATCCGATCGGGATCGTAATATTTTTTTCAGTCCCATTTGCTTCGTCCACTGGTTTTAATGCTGAGTTAATATATAAATATCCTCCTGTTCCAATTACGGCAGCGATAATAAAGAACAGTAAGGCAATGGTGAAAACGATTCTGCGGACAATTTTTGCCTCCTGATGTTTTTCAAGAATTTTTTCACTTATTATTTGCTTTTTTGTCGATCTTACATCATCTGACATGATATGATTCCCTCCATTCCAAAACCATCCAATCACCGGTGAAGCGCTAATTTCTCGCTAATTTCTCGCTTATTATACTATAATTTAAAAGATACTGCGCAATTTTTGCCGAAAAACAAAGAAATTTGCTTGTTGAAGGAAATATCTGTCTTAATGTTTCCAAATTGGGCTTCCTTCATTCGAAGGTATCTGCAGGTTGCGATTCGTGTTCAAAAAGAAAACGTATGAGGTGCAGGCTGGCATCTGGAGTCTGTTGCTTATGGTTTGGTGACTTTTTGAAAATCCATCTTAGCAAAAAAAAAGCTGATTCAAAAAGCCATTTTTGCCGGCTTCATGAATCAGCTTCATTTTTTTTTTTTTATCGCAGATTAAGGGGCAGTAATACCCCCGCCTCAAAAAAGTTTCACTTTATGCTTCTTCTTCATCTAAAAAAGTATGTAGCATTTCTTCAATCATATCCCACTCTTCATCAGTTTCAATCGGCATTAAATCCCCGTTGATTCCTTCTTCTGTCGGTAAAAAGGCAGAAGCATGAATTTCAATGTCCTCTTCATCATCCTCTGCGCCAACAGGATAATAAAGAACATAGGATTTACCGAAATCTTCCGATTCAAATGTAAATAGTATTTCACATAATTGCTCGTTACCTTCTTCATCGATAACCGTAATATGGCTTTCTTCTCCGTGGTTCATCTTTCCACCTCTTTATTATTTTTGACTGTCTAAAAAGCCTTGTAATATAATGGCCGCAGCCATTTTATCAATCACCTTTTTTCGTTTTTTGCGGCTGACATCCGCTTCAAGCAGAACACGCTCAGCTGCCATTGTCGTAAGACGTTCATCCCACAAAAAAACAGGGATTGCGAAACGCCTTTCCAACTCACTTGCATATATCTGACTTGCCTCTCCACGGGGACCAATTGTTCCGTTCATATTTTTCGGCAGGCCAACGACAATTTTTCCAACATCGTGTTCCGAAATAATGTCTGCTATTTCTTTAAAGCCGAAAAAATTGCCTTTTTCATTTATTTGAATCGTTTTTAAACCCTGTGCTGTTAAACCAAGAGCATCACTTAACGCAACGCCTACTGTTTTCGAGCCGACATCCAAGCCCATTACCCTCATAGTTTACCCCTCACGCTGCATTTTTAAATACGATTTTACCAATTCTTCGATAATTTCATCCCGCTCAAGCTTACGAATCAAATTACGTGCATCCTGATGTCGAGGAATATAAGCCGGATCACCGGAAAGCAGGTAACCAACAATTTGGTTAATTGGGTTGTAACCCTTTTCCTGGAGCGCTCCATATACTTTTAAAAGCACTTCCTTTACATCCTGTTCCATTGGCTCTTCATGGAAGTTGAATCTCATTGTTTTATCAAATGAGCTCATCATCAACACCTCGCTTTACTTTCTTCAGCTGGAAAAAATGTTTTTTCCAGCTGAAAGATTAGGAAAAATCCCATAGTGATCTGTTGCTTGCTTCGTGAAGGGGCTGTTCTTCTTTACATGCACTTTAAGATACTCTCATTTTACACTACTTTTCCTTAATATCAAACGGATTTCACCCATTTCTCGACAAATTGCAGCGCTTCTTGTAGTTTTTCCGGATTTTTTCCTCCTGCCTGTGCCATATCGGGCCGTCCTCCGCCCTTTCCGTCGCAGCGGACTGCTACCTCTTTTATTAATTTGCCGGCATGATAGCCTTTTTTCATTAAATCAGCGGTTACTCCGGCAATCAGGTGCACTTTCCCGTCACTAGTATTACCAAGTACAATAACAGCCGATCTCAGTTTTTGTTTTAGATCATCAAGTATTTGCCTCATTTGGGCAATGTCAGTTCCTTGAATAGAAGCGGATAGTACATTCACACCATTTATTTCCTTTACTTGTTGCAAAAGATTGCCTGCTTCCATATTGCCCAATTTTGCTGAAAGTGATTCGTTTTCCCGTTGTAATTGCTTCATTTCTTCAAGTAATCCATCAATACGGTCAGAAAAATCCTTCGGATTCGTCTTTAATTTTTGTGCCGTTGTTTTTAATATATTTATTTGATTCGTTAACAGGTGGTATGCCGCTTTGCCGGTAACAGCCTCGATTCGCCGTGTTCCCGCGCCAATGCCGCTTTCTGCGACAATTTTAAAGAGTCCGATAACAGCTGTATTTTCTACGTGACAGCCGCCGCAAAGCTCTAAACTGTAACTTCCCATTTCGACTACACGAACGATCTTCCCATACTTTTCTCCAAAGAGAGCCATTGCCCCCATTTTTTTCGCGTCTTCAATTGCTTTTTGCTCAATGACAATCGGCAAAGCAGCCCAGATCTTCTCATTAACAATCGTTTCAATTTGCTCTAACTCGCTAGCGGTTATTTGCCCGAAATGAGAAAAGTCAAAACGGAGCCGGTCTGGTTCTACTAATGAACCGGCCTGATTTACATGCTTGCCAAGGACATCTTTTAATGCCTGATGCAGAAGATGAGTGGCAGAATGATTTTTAATGATGCCCGTCCGGTTTGCTTCGTCCACGATAGCAGTTAACGTTTCATCTTCAGTAATCGAGCCGCTTACTACTGTTCCGCGATGCAAATGCTGTCCATTTGGCGCCTTCTGAACGTCTTGAATCACGACTTTTCCGATATTACCCAATAAGACACCGCGGTCGGCAATTTGTCCGCCGCTTTCCGCATAAAATGGCGTTTCAGTTAAGATAAATTGCCCTTCTTCTCCCGCTGACAGCTTCGAAACGGGCTTTCCGTCCTTTAACATCACGACGATTTGCGCTTTTGTTTTTAAAACTTCATAGCCGACAAACTTGCTCTCTGTCGTTATTTCTCCGAGGACTCCTCCCTGAACCTGCATCGAATCCACATTCTGGCGTGCTTTTCTGGCGCGTTCGCGCTGTGCGGCCATCTCTTGTTCAAAGCCTTCCTCATCCAACTTCATTCCTTCTTCTTCAGCATATTCCGCTGTCAGTTCCACAGGAAATCCGTACGTATCATAAAGGCGGAAAACATCCTTCCCATCAATAAAACTGCTGCCATCCGCTTTTGCATTTTTGATGACGGCTGCTAAAATTGCCAGCCCTTCATGAAGTGTTTCATGAAACCTCTCTTCTTCCGTCTTGATTACTTGTTGTATAAACTGGCCTTTTTCTTTTACTTCCGGATAGTAGTCTTCCATGATCTCACCGACAACCGGCACAAGTTCATACATAAACGGACGCTGAATTCCAAGCTGTTTCGCATAACGGACAGCGCGGCGCAGCAAGCGGCGCAGCACGTAACCTCTGCCTTCGTTTGCCGGTAAAGCGCCGTCTCCAATTGCAAACGAAACCGTTCTGATATGATCGGCAATCACTTTAAAAGCAACATCGACATCTTTCGCTATTCCATATTGCTTTCCGGAAACTGTTTCCGTCGCTTTTATGATCGGCTGAAATAAATCGGTATCAAAATTTGTTGGCACATCCTGAACAACAGAAGCCATCCGTTCAAGTCCCATTCCTGTATCAATGTTTTTCTTTGGCAATGGAGTGTAAGTGCCGTCCGGATTGTGATTGAACTCGGAAAAAACTAAATTCCATACTTCTAAATAGCGTTCGTTTTCCCCGCCCGGATAAAGTTCAGGATCATTTTCATCATTTCCGTACCTTTCCCCGCGGTCATAAAAAATTTCCGTGTTCGGTCCACTTGGACCTTCACCAATATCCCAAAAATTCCCTTCTAAGCGGATAATTCTATCTTCCGGAATACCGATTTTTTGATGCCATATTTCATAAGCTTCTTCATCTTCCGGATGAATTGTAACGGAAAGCTTCTTTTTTTCAAAACCTATCCATTTTGATTCCGTTAAAAATTCCCACGCCCATGTAATTGCTTCTTCCTTAAAATAATCCCCTATCGAAAAATTCCCCAGCATTTCAAAAAAAGTATGGTGGCGCGCGGTCTTGCCAACATTCTCAATGTCATTCGTTCGTATCGACTTTTGTGCATTCGTGATCCGTGGATTTCCGGGTATGACACGTCCGTCAAAATATTTCTTTAATGTTGCTACGCCGCTGTTAATCCATAATAAAGACGGGTCATCATGCGGTATTAAGGAAGCACTTGGTTCAATCGCATGGCCTTTTTCCTGGAAAAAATCTAAAAATTTTCTGCGTATCTCTGCTCCCGTTAATGGTTTCATTCGAAATCGTCCTCCATTTTTCTAATATATAAAATAAGATTTCCTAAACAATAAAAACCCCCGTCCCTGAAAACAGGGGCGAGAGTTTATTTCGCGGTACCACCCTGATTATGGCATTTTGCCATATCTCTATCCCTTTAACGCAGGGGATGACGACAGTGTTATTCTGTACTCCGGAGCAGCTTTCTGCTATTCTTCATCTGGAATTTCTTTCAGCCGGGAAAATTCCTCTCTAAAGATGGGCTACAGCATACTTTCTCCATCAACATGATAGAATATTGTATTGAACAAAAACACGATTAATACGAGTGAAAAAGTTAGTTTTTAAACAACCTCTTTCGTTTTCACTTTCGCATTATACAGACTGTAATAAGTATTTGTCAACGTTTACGCGCGCTTTACGTGATTTTTATTATGAATATATTTTTGATAGTGTGCCATTGCAACCTTTAAAACGGCAAATACGGGTACCGATAAAATCAGACCGGGTAAACCGGCTATTTCTTCTCCTGCTAAAAGAGCAAGCATAATTGCTAATGGGTGCATATGCAAGCTTTTTCCTACGATAAGCGGACTTAAAATATTTGCTTCAATAAACTGCAAAACAATGCTAATAACGATACAAAAAACAACGGTTTTCCCGGATATAGCGGAGGCTATAATGATCGCAGGAATAAGGGCAATAATTGGCCCAAAATACGGAATCACATTGGTTATGCCGGTAATCATACCAAGAAGAAGCGGATATTGCATGCCTATCATCCAAAAGGCAAGCGAAGAAAGCACTCCGATTATCGTACAAACAAGCAGTTGCCCTCTTATATAACCGCCAAGCGACTCATCCGCATCGTTTAAAAATAACCTCCCCCCTTGGCGCCACTTTTTCGGTGTCAGATACCATGCGGCTTTTTTCATTAAGTTAATATCTTTCAACATATAAAAAGTGATAAACGGAATAAGCGCAAGGATGATCAAATAATTTAGCATCTTCCTCGCCAAATTCACAACTTTATTAAATAACTGGTCAAGCCGATCTTCGATCCCGGCAATACCGCCTTCAATTTTTGTGCGAATGCCATCAGGCCATGCGGCTGTTTTTTTTTCGATAAATTGAATAATCCCGCTATATTGCTCTGCCAGTTGAGGCGCATTCTCTGTCAGCTCGCGCAGCTGCATAATAAAAACGGGAATACCTTTGTAAAGGGCGATGCCGATGCCGCCAAAAAAAAGCAAATAAATGATCATCACCGATATCCCGCGGTGCAACCCGGTTGCATGAAGTTTTTCAATAACGGGATGCAGCAAATAAGTGATAAATGCCGAAATAACAAAAGGGGTAAGTACAGCGAAAATTATTTTTATAACCGGAAGCCAATAAGGTGCAAGTTTCATAAAAAGATGCACCACGACAAATAATAATAATAAAAATCCGAGACGATATAACCACTTCACTTTTATTTCCATTATGTGTAACCCACCTCCCTCTTTATTGTAAGAAAAAGCGGGAAACTTATACATTGCTTCTGAAATGCGATAAAAATTTGAAGGATGTCCGCCAATCACCTATAATATTGATGTTGGATTGTTGAACATTCGAAATAACTGCTTTTGACGCTGGGAGAAGATATGAGTGAAAAAAGTTCAAATATTAATGTCTACTTATAATGGAGAAAACTATGTAAGAGAGCAAATAGACAGTTTGCTGAAGCAGGATTATCAAGAAGTGGAAATTCTCATTCGCGATGACGGCTCAAAGGACGGTACTGTCTCCATATTAGATGAATATAGCAGGCAATATCAACAAATAACAATTGTCAAGGGTGCCAATAAAGGTGTGATTGCCAGTTTTTTTGAATTAGTTGCCCTCGCAGATGAAGCTGCCGGATTTTATGCGTTTTGCGACCAGGATGATGTCTGGAAACAGGAGAAGGTATCTAGAGCTGTAAGCTTATTAGAAAAAGAAAATCCTGCTGTTCCGCTCCTTTATTTTTCCAGACTTGACTTAGTCGATGAAAACCTGCATTTCTTAAAAAAATCACAAATTCCTCCTGCAGGACCCGGATTTGACAATGCATTAATTCAAAATATCGCTACAGGATGTACGATTGTTATTAATAACGCAATGCTGCAACTGTGCAAAGCGCATATGCCGGATGAAAAAAAGGTCACGATGCACGACGGGTGGTTCTATTTGTTGGGTACGGCACTGGGAAAGGTGATCTATGACGATCAATCATTCCTGTTATACCGGCAGCATTCTTCCAATGTATTAGGAATGGCCAATAGCAAATGGAAAAGCGCCAAGATTCGGTATCATAATTTTAAAAAAATGGGAAAAAACAAGCCTTATACGCTGCAAGCAGAAGAATTTTACCGGTTATTTCAAGATGATTTGAAGAAGGAGCAGAAACAAATTGTTTTCGATTTTTTAAATAAAAGGCGCTCCTTTCTGCAAAGAATTGGCTATGCGCTGAAAACACCATTATACCGGCAAAATAACCGTGATACGATCCTGTTCAAATTGTTATATACGTTGAACAGTTATTAATTTCAATCATTCCATTCTCTAGAAAAACAGGAACAGAACAAGGGATGTCTCTCCTAAATCACTTAAATATTGGAGACATCCCTTATTCATTTTCTTTTTTTCATTTTATCCGCTTTTCCTTCTCGAATATAAATGCGTTTAAACCGCAGATTGATAAGAGGCATGTACGTACCATCATTAATTTTTTAAACACTCACATATAGTGGCGCTCATCTTCATCAAATAAATCATCCAACGAGCTTAATGTGCCGTCTTCTTCTACTTGATGGGTATGGATGATGCCATCTGACAAGGTTAGTTCAATATAGCAATTCCAGCAATAATATTGATTAATACCAATTTTACCGATATTTTTACTGGAGCAATTTGGACATGAGAGCATAAGAGACACCTCGAAAATTATTTTACATTGACGATGATGGCATCTTTTCCGATTGCAGGCGGTTCCGTTGTTTTAACGACCCTTTTTCCTTCTAATACGTCTGAAAAGAATCCATCTGAGAGTTCATACCCTACGATTGTCCCCAACTCTTCAAGAAAATATACATCTTCCAGCAATCCGAGTTGTTCCCCTTCCCTTGTAAGCATCATTTTGCCATGCAGCGGTTGTTGGCTTTGCAGACAATAAGCCTCTGTTTTTCGAAAAGGTTCTAAACAATTGGAATCATCAATCATTACCGCATCGCGGCCGTAAAAGGCAATGTTTTTGTTCTTTAAGAAAAAAGCATTATTGAAAAGCTTCGCTTTTTTCACCACTAACCCTTTTACCTCTCCATCATCTGTAATAACCAGGTCAGTGACTTCTCCGATTTTTTCACCATTGGAAAGGTCAAAAATAGCTTGTCCTTTTAATAAAGAAAATGTTTGCAGTAACTTCACCAGCCATTTCTATACAATATCCTGGATGCCGCCAAATTTTTAAGGCGGACCCCCATAGTTATTTTGCCATTGCTTATTGATATTCTTAACAAATGACAAAGTAAAAATGCTGCATTTTTCTTTCCAACTTTTGTTTTTCAGACAAGGATTCAGATAGTTTCTAAAAAATGGTATGGTGTAATATTCTCCATTCCGATCATCGGGTCAACCTTCATTATTTCTTCTTCATAGGTCACTGTTTCTTCGTAATTTTTTTCAGGTAATATAGCTGCTTGTAATTTCTCCATTAAGGTTGTTTTACGTGTTTGCTCATCTGCCCGTTTTACTCCCAGTTCCATTGCTTCTTCTTCTCCGCATAAAATAAGGAATTTTTTACTTCTTGTTATCGCCGTATAGATTAAATTTCTCCTTAACATGCGGTAATAACTTTTTACAATCGGTAAAATCACAATTGGGAACTCACTTCCCTGCGATTTATGCACGGAACAGCAATATGCAAGCGTGATTTGGTTTAGTTCCTGTTTTGTATAAGTAACTTCATTACCGTCAAACGAGACAACGACGATATCGGTTTTTTCAGGATTTTCTTTGGCAAATAAAATCGAAATAATTTCACCCATATCTCCATTAAAAATATGCTTTTCCGGCTGATTGATTAACTGGAGCACTTTGTCACCGACACGATAAACACCGTCGCCAAAATTCATTTCTTTTCTCGTTTGATGCGGATTCGGGTTAAATATTTCCTGCAATATTTTATTCAAGCGGTCAATTCCTGCTGTCCCCCGGTACATCGGCGCAAGAACCTGAATGTCTTTTGCAGAGTACCCTTTGCTGCAGGCATTTTTCACTACTTTTTCGATCACTTCACTGACTTGATTTGTGACACATCTAATAAAGGAACGATCCTTTTTTTGCATGGTGATATCACTTGGTAGTTTGCCCCGTTTGATCTCATGGGCAAGATCAATGATTGATGAGCCTTCATCCTGCCGATAAATATCAGTTAACGTAACGGTAGGAATACACTTGGATCGCAGCAAATCTTTTAATACTTGTCCGGGTCCGACAGAAGGAAGCTGATCCTCATCACCAACAAGAATCACTTGAATATGCTCCGGCAGTGCCTTAAATAACTGATGGGCAAGCCAGATATCGACCATGGAAGCCTCATCGACAATGACAATTTTCCCTTCTAAAGAATGGTCCTCCGACATTTCATTTTCCTGGTTTCCGGTAAACCCGAGCAGGCGGTGAATCGTAACGGCCGGCAAACCAGTCGATTCCGCCATTCTCTTTGCTGCTCTGCCTGTCGGAGCACAAAGAAGGAACGGAAAAACGTCATGTTTTTCCCGGTAATCTTTTGGATTTAACGAACAGCCGTGCAACTCTCCGTATAATTCGACAATTCCTTTTATGACAGTTGTTTTTCCTGTTCCCGGTCCGCCGGTTAAAATCAAAAAAGGGGAAGAGAGTGCTGTTTGGATTGCCTCCTTTTGAGAAGGGGCATATTGGACATGTATCCGTTCCTCCAACCGCGCAAGTGCCAGCAAAAATTCTGATCCCGGAAATTGCTGCTCGTATTCCGTTTGCTGCAACATGCGGGAAATATTTGTGACAAGTCCTTTTTCCGAATAGTAAAGCGACGGCAAATAGACGCGTCTCTCTTCGGTTACAAGCTTTTTCTCTTCAGCCAGCTTGATGATTTCGTTGGAAATATCTTCAAAGGATATTTCTGTTTTTTCATTTGCTTCTAGAAGCAGTTTAGCATCTTGCAATAAATCTTCAGCCTCAAGAAAAACATGGCCTTCCTGTATACTTTCTTTTTCTGTTAAATACATACAAGCAGCGCGTATTCTGGACGGATGGTTTCCGGTTATTCCGAGCCTTGCTCCTAATTCATCCGCTCTCCTGAAACCGATCCCCTCAATATCCTCGACAAGCTTATAAGGGTTATGCTGTACGATTTCAACCGTCTCTTCTTTATATGTTTGATAAATTTTCATTGCCAGTTGCGGACCAAAACCATATTGATTCAATAAGATCATTGCCTGCTCCAGCCCCTGGTGTTCCATTAACTTATCATAAAGCATTTTCGCATTATCGGGGGAAAGCTTAGGAATCGTATCCAGCAAAGAGGGTTGCTGTAAAATTTTTGATATTGCATTTTCACCTAATGTTTGTACGATTTTTTGCGCTGTTTTTTCGCCGATCCCTTTAAATAATTCACTTGATAAATAAGCAATCACGCCTTGCTTCGTTTGCGGGATATCCTTGCGAAAATGATTGGCGTGAAATTGCAGACCAAAGCGCGGTTGTTTTTTAAACCCGCCGTAAAAAATATACGTTTCCTGTTCATGTATTTTTGGAAAGTAGCCGGTAATGACTGCTTCCTTTTCATTATATTGTTCACTCGTTTCTTCTACGCGAATTCGCAATACGGTATAAAAATTTTGCTCATTATGAAAAATGGTAACTAAGAGCCTGCCTTTTATAAAATTCTCCTGATTTTGAAATAAAGGTAGCGATTGCTGTTGTTCCACCGAAAGGTATCCTCCTTTCACAAAAAACTGCAGGCTGGCTATTTTGCAGTAAAGAAATGTCGTGCCTTCAGGGCTATTATATGGGCTTCCCTTTTATCATTACACGTTCTCTATTTCTAAGCAAGCAGTATTATTAAAAACAAAGAAAGGAGACATTGACTGAATCATCCAGCATTGTTAAAACAATGATTAATGTGCGGGCTTAAGCTAATTTTCTTGTGATTATGTTATGATTTCTCATTTTGCACCCGATTAGAATTTTTCAATCTCATATTAATGAAGATTTTCCATTCAGCGGATTCACCCTTTCGCTTTTTTAGCCGACGTACGTTAATTTTTTTCCTGCCTTAAATACTTCGTCAATCGTTCCTCCGCCAAGACATTCGTCTCCATTGTAAAACACAACTGCCTGCCCTGGCGTAACGGCACGGATCGGTTGATGAAAAATAATCTTTGCTTGCTGATTATCGAGGCATTCAACAGTAACACCGTGATCGGGCTGGCGATAGCGGAACTTGGCTGTACAATCAAAGCGGCCGCTTCCGGGATTCACTATCCAATTTACATTTACTGCTTTTATTCTTTCCGAATATAGCATTGGATGATCAAAACCCTGACCGACATAAAGCACATTGCGTTCGATATCCTTGCCGATAGCAAACCACGGATCCCCCGCACCGCCAATACCGAGACCGTGCCTCTGTCCAATTGTATAATACATTAAACCGTCATGCTTTCCGACAATCCGGCCGTCATACGTTTCCATATTTCCCGGTTGTGCAGGCAAATATTTGCTTAAAAATTCCTTGAAATTTCGTTCTCCAATAAAGCAAATTCCTGTACTATCCTTTTTTGCAGCAGTCGCTAAACCGGCTTCCTGTGCAAGTTCACGGACTTGAGCTTTTTTCAAATGACCGATTGGAAATAAGACCTTGCTTAATTGTTCCTGGCTTAATTGATTTAAAAAATATGTTTGATCTTTATTTGAATCAAGACCGCGAAGCATTTTATATGCACCATCGCGAAAAACGACTTGTGCATAATGTCCGGTTGCTACATAATCGGCTCCGAGATTCATGGCATGCTCTAAAAAGGCTTTAAATTTGATTTCTTTATTACACATGACATCCGGATTTGGTGTTCTCCCGGCCTTATATTCGTCAAGAAAATAGCTAAACACTTTATCCCAATATTGCTTTTCAAAATTAACAGTATAGTAAGGGATGCCGATTTGGTTACATACACGGATGACATCTTCATAATCCTCTGTTGCCGTACAAAAACCATTCTCATCTGTGTCATCCCAGTTTTTCATAAATATGCCAATCACGTCATACCCTTGTCTCTTCAAAAGTAGTGCGGCAACTGAAGAATCAACGCCTCCCGACATGCCAACAACAACCCTTGTATCCTGTGGTTTTTTTTGCATTTTTTTCACCTCCAAAATTTTTATATTGAAATTGTTTCTTTATTCACTCATAATCGTTCATTTCCAAGGAAATAGTATATTTCCCTATCCTGATCTCAGCGTTCTTTTTTAACCAAGCGGCGGATTATTTTTGCTGTTTCTTTCCCAGCTTGGACAATTTCTTCTGCTGTATTTGTAATTCCGAAGCTAAAGCGAATCGAATTTCTCACCCGCTCAGACTCCTTGCCGTACATCGCCGCAAGTACATGTGACGGGTCAACGGAACCGGCCGTACATGCCGAACCGCTGGATACGGCAATACCGGCAAGGTCGAGATTGACGAGAATTGCTTCGACATTTGCTCCAGGAAAACTTATATTTACCACATGAGGAAGTGAGTTGTTAAGTGAACCGTTTAAATAGTAGGTAATCTTCTCATCACTTAATGTGTCCAATAATACCTTTTTCAAGTTTTTGTATTTTTCCCGAAATAAATCTCTTTCCTCTTCAACAATTTTTACCGCTTCCATAAATCCGGCAATCGCTCCGACATTTTCCGTACCGGGACGGCGTTTTCTTTCCTGTTCTCCGCCGAAAAGCAGTGGTGAAAGTTTGATATCTTTTTTTGCATACAGAAAGCCGATCCCTTTTGGCCCGTTGATTTTATGCGCGGTAACACTTAAAAGATCGATGTTGCCTTGCTTTACATCGATTGCCTCCGAACTGAATGCCTGTACAGCATCTGTGTGAAATTTTGCCTGATGGGACGCTAATAATTGACCGATTTCTTGAATTGGCTGGATCGTGCCTACTTCATTATTGCCGTACATAATGGAAACAAGGATGGTATCATCACGTAAGGCGGCTTTTACATCTGCAAGCTGTACGGCCCCTTCTTCATTAACCGGCAAATATGTCACTTCGTAGCCGCGCTTTTCTAATTCCTGAAAGGTGTGCAATACGGCATGATGCTCTATTTCCGTTGTTATGAGATGTTGACCTTTATCCTTGTAGTTTTTCGCAATGCTAAGTATCGCATAATTATCTGCCTCTGTTCCGCCGCTTGTAAAAATAATTTCCTGTTCGGCCGCCCCGATACTTTTTGCCAGCACTTGGCGTGCTTTATCCAATACCTTGCGGGCTTTTCTGCCAAAGGAATGAATGCTTGAAGGATTGCCAAATGTATCACGGTACGCTTCCATCATTACTTGCAGTACTTTCGGGTGCATCGGGGTGGTCGCGGCATGGTCCAGATAAATTTGCTTCATAATTATCTACCTTCATTCATTTTTAAATATAAAACATATAGCCTTCGGGATTTTCGTCTTCAGAATGATTCGCCAAATCCTCAATTGTTGTGCTGTCCAATACTTCTTTAACAGCGTCTCGGATTCTTATCCATAATTCCCGTTTAGCCGGCTCTTCATTCTCGATTCCTTCAACAGGGCTAATTGGCCCTTCTAAAACTCTGATAATATCGCCGGCAGTAATTTTTTCCGGTAAATTGCCTAAAATATAGCCGCCGTAAGCCCCGCGAATACTTTTTACCAATCCGGCATTTCTGAGCGGTGCAATTAATTGTTCTAAATAATGCTCGGAAAGATCATTTGCCTGTGCGATCGATTTTAATGAAACCGGACCATCTCCGTATTTTTTCGCTAGTTCTATCATGATGGTTAATCCGTAACGACCTTTTGTCGATATTTTCAAACTAAGCCCCCCGTTCTTTCTGTTTTCGAATAAATAAGACTTTTGCCATTATAGCATATTTACAGCTATTTATGAATGAGTGAACAAATTCACTTCTTACCCATTTCGTTTAAATTGCTCCAGCCGCTGATAAATGGCAGCAAGACGCCTTTCTTCGCCCGCTTCGATCGGATGATAATATTTTTTATCTTTTAACTTATCCGGCAAGTATTGTTGCTTCACCCATCCGCCAAAATTTCCGACCGGAAAATCGTGAGGATACTTATAACCGGTATGTCCAAGCGCTTTTGCTCCGGAATAATGGGCATCACGTAAATGTTTGGGAATTTCTCCGGTTTCTCCGTTACGAATACTTGCCAATGCTGCATCCAAAGCCGAATGAGCTGAATTTGATTTTTCAGATAAACACATTTCGACAACAGCAACTGCTAGGGGAATTCGCGCTTCCGGCATGCCGAGGCGCTCACTGGCAGTAACTGCAGACAGGACATTTGTCCCGATTGCCGGGTTTGCAAGGCCAATATCTTCAAAGGCGATAACTAAAATACGGCGGTTGACAGCAGTCAGATCACCGCTCTCAAGCAAATTTGCCAAGTAATACAGTGCCGCATCCACGTCGCTGCCGCGGATACTTTTTTGCAGGGCGGACAGCAAGTTGTAAAAGTTGGATCCCTTTTTATCCCCGTAAACACCAATATTGTCGATCATGCTATCCAGTAAGTCATCCTCTACTTTATAGCGTTGGCCGGCTATTCTTGAAGAGAGGACAGCCGATTCCAGCAGCGTCAATGCCCGCCGTGCATCACCGTTTGCTCCGAAAGCGATTTTTCTGATTTGCTCTTCCCCGATCTCGATATCGAGCTCGCCCAATCCGTTTTTATCATCTTCGAGAGCGTGGTGAATCAGCTTCTGTAAATCAGCAACGCCAAGACGCTTTAATTGCTTTATTTGGCCGCAGCGGCTTCTGATTGCCGGATTTACATCGTGAAACGGGTTTCCCGTTGTCGCGCCGATTAAAATAATCGAACCGTTTTCCACATAAGGGAGCAAATAATCCTGCTGTGCTTTATTAAAGCGGTGAATTTCATCCAAAAACAAGATCACTTTACCAGTTATCCGTGATTCCTGAACGACATCTTCGACATCTTTTTTTCCGGAAGTGGTCGCATTTAAGGCGATAAAAGGAATATTTGCCGTTCCAGCAATTGCAAACGCCAGCGAAGTCTTGCCGACTCCCGGTTCCCCGTATAAAAGCATCGAAGGAACGTAGCCGTTTTTTATCATTTTATATAAGCTTGTGTGTTTACCGATAATTTCTTCCTGACCGACAATTTCATCGATATTTGCCGGCCGCATACGAAATGCGAGTGGTTCTTGAAACAATCACATCATCTCCATTTATTACTATTAATGATTATATAC
>JAGKQJ010000359.1 GCA_017898095.1 Bacillaceae bacterium Marseille-Q3522
CTATAAGGGAGAATAATAAAAAAATGAAAGTTGCAATTGTCCATGAATGGTTTGTAAGTTACGCTGGATCAGAAAAAGTGGTTGAAGAAATATTAAATGTTTTTCCAGAAGCTGATTTATTTAGTGTTGTTGATTTTATGCCGGAAAACGAAAGGTCTTTTTTAAAAAATAAACCTGTAACAACAACATTTATACAAAAACTTCCCGGAGCAAAAAAGAGATATCGACAATATCTTCCTTTAATGCCAATTGCGATTGAACAGCTAGATTTGTCAGGATACGATTTAATTATATCTAGTTCTCATGCGGTTTCAAAAGGAGTAATCACCGGACCTGATCAAATTCATATCTCATATATACATTCTCCAATTAGATATGCTTGGGATTTGCAACATCAGTATTTAAAGGAGTCTGGTTTGAATAGAGGTATAAAGGGTTTACTTACCAAGTATATACTACATAAGATTCGTATGTGGGATTATCGTACTGCAAACGGAGTAGACATATTTATTGCTAATTCAGGATTCATTAAGAGAAGAATATGGAAAGTATATAGAAGGGAGGCACAAGTTATTTATCCTCCTGTTGATGTAAATGCATTTACGTATAAAGATTCAAAAGAGAATTTTTTTTTAACTGCATCCAGAATGGTTCCGTATAAAAAAATTGATTTGATTGTTGAAGCATTTTCTATGATGCCTGAAAAAAAACTAGTTGTTATAGGAGATGGACCTGATTTTGAAAAAATTAAGCGGAAAGCCGGAAAAAATATAATACTTCTTGGTTATCAGCCATTTGAGGTTCTTAAAGACTATATGCAAAGAGCAAAAGCATTTGTTTTTGCTGCAGAAGAAGACTTTGGCATTACACCGGTTGAAGCCCAAGCATGCGGAACTCCGGTTATCGCATTTGGAAAAGGGGGAGCTTTAGAAACGGTGATTGGGATAGGAGAGAAGGATGCAACAGGTGTTTTTTTTAAACAGCAAACTATACTGAGCTTAAAAGATGCGGTAAATACTTTTGAAGAAGTAGGACATGTTATACAATATAAAAATTGTCGGAATAATGCCCTTAAATTTTCACCTGAGAGATTTAGAAGCGAATTACAAGAATTAGTAAATAAAGCTGAAAACTAAATGGGAAAAAGTTATGGTCTTTATCCATTAAAATAATTAGTTAAAGTTCTAAAAAAAGTAAAGGGTAAAATAATATTAATGCTTCAAAGGATATATAATCAGTAAAAAGCAGTTAGTCATTCTCAAGTTGAGATCATATGAAGCTATTAAAATCTGTCATCCAATTTTTATACAAACTGAACGTAGAGACGCTTTTCCTGCTACCGTTTACTCCGTGAAGTGCGGTATGGATATTATT
>JAGKQJ010000360.1 GCA_017898095.1 Bacillaceae bacterium Marseille-Q3522
AACCTAACGGTTCTTAACGCTTGAAGTGGGAGCTTCTTGGGAATAGAGCATACTTGATATTTAGTGATATACACTAACATCAGCGGTTTCTCTTATTTACCAAGCTATCCCCGCAGTTCCTGCGGTTCTTGCTAGTATCTAAGCTAATGCTTGTATTCGTAGACCTTCGGTCAGAATATTTTTACTCGCGTTGATGTCACGATCATGATGTGTATAACAAATTGGACAAGTCCAATCTCTAATATCGAGAGATTTCTTGCCACCTTTGTGCCCACACTCTGAACAGATTTGACTTGACGGAAACCATTTATCTACCTTGATGATTTCACGCCCGTACCAGTCTGCTTTGTATTGCAGTTTCGTGACAAAGCTAGACCATGATACGTCAGAAATGCTTTTCGCTAATTTATGATTACGCAACATACCTTTCGTATTTAAGTCCTCCATACAGATCGTATCGTGATTTTTGATAATCTCTGTACTCAACTTATGGAGAAAGTCATTACGTTGGTTCATTACTTTTTCTTGTAATCGAGCGACTTTGCGTTTTTGTTTCTGATAATTCTTAGCGTCAAACAAATGGATGCCTTTTTTCTTAGCCAGTAGTGCACGTCTGGACAACTTGCGTTGTTCACGTTTTCGTTTCTTTTCCATTTTAGAAGTGAATTTATTATTATCAATCTTTTGACCGTCAGAAAGAATAGCAAAGTCAGTAATACCTAAGTCAATCCCAATTGCAGAATTGGTTTTAGGTAATTCGACAATTTCTTCTTTACACAACAAAGAAACGTAGTATTTGCCACTTGAATGACGAGAAACAGTTGCCGATTTGATGACTCCTTTTGGTAGTCTGTGAAGCTTTATTCTAACAAGTTCTTTTCGTTTAGGTAACTTGAGAAATTTATTATCAATCAAGGATATTGTTCCGTTTTGATTATTAGTTGTATAACTTTGAACTGGATTTTTCTTGCTTTTGAATCGTGGAAAACCAATTGACTTATCACGAAAAAAGTTTTTATATGCTTTATCTAAGTTCAGTTGAGCATTTGCCAAAGCCAGACTATCCACTTCTTTCAGAAAAGGAAAATCCTTTTTATATTGTGCTGGTGTAGGAAACTTCCTCTTTTTAGAAGGGTTGGTTTTAGATGCTTCATAAGCTTTCATTCGGTCATCAAGCATTAGATTGTAAACCTTACGGACACACCCAAAAGACTTAGCAAAGAAAATCGCTTGATCTTCTGTTGGATAAATTCTAAATTTATAAGCTTTTAGTCGTTCCATAAGGTTCCCCTACTTTCTATTTGTGATTATTTCCTTGTTTCTGGATATATTTTTTGATGACATCGATCGGA
>JAGKQJ010000361.1 GCA_017898095.1 Bacillaceae bacterium Marseille-Q3522
GGAAGAATATGATTGGAAAAACGGATAGTGGAAAGAATATTTTCCTCTGTCCTGTTGTTAAACTCGATGTTTTGTAAAAAATTTCCTCACGACAGAATTCAGTAATCTTTGAAAATAAAGCAAATAGTTCAACCCCAACAAGGTTATAATTTTATTTCGACTGCAACCTGGATTCCCGGAGTTTATAACGATGTCAATCTGAAAACACTGTAATATCAATGTTTTACAACAAATCCACTCATAAATCCATCGTTATAATTACGATGTTTATAACAAGTGAACTACTTTACCGTATTTATGCGGTATTTCGAGGTTGTACGTTTACAATCCGGGAACTTAGGCTACAACATAAAGTTAAGGCAACGAAATGAAGGACACAAAATATTGTGGTATTGTATACATTTTTTAATAATATCCCCGTTTTTGGAGACTAACCAAGCAATGAAAATATAAAATAATAGCGAAGCCAACATGATGATGCATCGAAACTACTTTAACTGTGAAGCATATTTCTTCCGGATCTGATATAAATTTTGCAAACGCTGCATGGCATTTTTTTGATCTTTTTTCGCAATCGCGACCGTTATGGAATCGATTAGTGCGACGGGTGCGACTAACGAATGAAATTCACGAACTTTTCCTCTGTATGTATATAAAATAGTTCCGGCGGTTTTTACCAAATCGGACACCATCGTATCGGTGATGAGTATGGAGGGGCACCCCGCTTCTTTTGCCAATTGCAACAGTAATTTTGCCTCGGCTGTTGTATGGGAAAAACTAAAAACAATCAGTAAATCTGCTTTTTGAATATTTCCTGTTGATTCGAACAAGTCCCACCCGCCTTTGGCAATATGATAAATCCGGTAGCCGAAACGATTAAGGCGAAACTGCAACAACTGACACAAAGAATGCGACGGCCCAGAGCCATAAAGAAAGATTTGCTCTGCATGAATGATCTGATTGATTGCGTCGTTAAAGCTGGAAGCCGATAACGTATCCATTGTTTCGGCAAGGTTTCTCATTTCCATTTGAATCATTTCGTTTAAGATATCTTCATCCATAATCTTCTCGATCGTGCCCTTCATTTTCACGACCGGTGTATTTTCCATATCGGATTTTATTTGTTGTTTAAATTGTTTTAAATTATTATATCCAATAATTTTCCAGAACCTTGATACGGTTGCGATGCTGACACCTGATTGTTCCGCAATGTCATGCTCTGTTAAAAAAGGCAGACTTGCGAGATTTTTCATAATGAAATCTGCAACTTTTTTTTGCCCGTGCGACAGATTTTTAGATTGAAAATTTAAATTGATCATCGTTTTTCACCTCGCTTTATTTCTACC
>JAGKQJ010000362.1 GCA_017898095.1 Bacillaceae bacterium Marseille-Q3522
ATTATTACCGGATAAAAATGTATTTATGTGAATAAAAAAGGATTATACAGTTCTATTATCCTCGCTTTTTTGGTGTTTCAAAATCTATCTTTGTAATCTCCTCATTTTTAACTTATCTTGACAGGCATATTGTCGATCAAGTAATGTCAAAAATCTCCGTTTCATGCAATTCGCTATTCGGATATTTCCCCTTTTATGCTGAAAACCAAAATAATATGCAGTTCACCGGTAATGAAAAGATTGGTGGTTATCCTGTTACCATTTTTTAAATTCGACCTCGAAAAAATAAGATTCTCATTAAAAACAGGGAGGTTTTAAGCAGTACTAGAATTTGTTCGACCTGTAAAAGTTTAATAAAATCCAATAACCGAAAACGCTTTTAAAATGTTAATTCACTCATTCTAAAGTTAAGGAAGAGAAAAAATGAACAGAGATGATGGCCTGTTAAATAGTGTTTTGGATTTTCAGGTAAACGAAATCATCAAAGAAATAAAGGAACAAAGTGATTGCGAAAAAGCCAATACGAAAAGGAGCGGATCGTTCATGAAGATGATTGATATTTCTGAGTTGTGGACAAGAAAGCTGCAGCAAGGGAGCGGACAGTTGCGGGAGTTTGACGATCACTATGAATATTGTTTTATAAAGGATTATGAGATGAAATATGATGATTTTAATAGCCAGGCTGTGCAAATTGGCGATATATTTGTTAACCTTCTCGAATTAAAAACGAAGACTATCATGGTGTCACTCTTTTTTCCAAAGACGTACGATGTTCATGAAATTGCGGAATGGTTGAATGGTAATCAGGTTAGTTTTAATGAAAAAGACAAGGTTGGATATTACATTCCCCATGCTTCGAAGATTCTCGAGTCACTAAACTTTAAGGGGCTTCCGATTGTCGTCGCCACTAAAGGAAATGAAAAAATTTATTATAAGACAACGGTTCTGACTGAAGTGACAAAAAAATATAAATATTTTTCAGAAATTGTCAATCCAGCATTTGCAAAGGAAATTGATACTTCAGACAAAGACACAATCTATTTAAATGGCAAAAATATCACGGAAATCCCTCATATTGAATTTGATTTGGGAAAAGATGAAATTTATGTAAATGGAGCATTTGTCGCGGCAGATTATTTGGATGAGACAGGAAGAATTAAGGGAATATACAATAATAGCAATGCTGAGAGCTGCACCTATGAGTAATTTTTGTGATTTTGATAATGTAGGCTGTTACATATTTTAAGATATTACTTGCAGTTAAACGTCCTAAAAATGTTTATCAGATTTAATTGGTTAAAG
>JAGKQJ010000363.1 GCA_017898095.1 Bacillaceae bacterium Marseille-Q3522
GTATTTAATCTCTTTTACAAACCTAATAGTATACTAAGAGAATTGTCTAATTGATCGGGTATTTGTCTGTTTTATTTGAATATCTACTTTGGTAAATATTTTCAATGTGTAAGGAGGCATTTATGAGAATTTACAAATATATAAATTTCATCAGAGAATTATACAAAAATTCTCAAAAAGAGTTTATAAAAACAAGTGTTGTGAGATTGTTATGAGTAATGTAAAAAAGGATCAATTACGTGAAAATATTAATTCTTCTTTAGTAAAGCCAGTCGGTATATTAAGTACTGGAATATATATTCCAGAGCAAACTATAACAAATGACTATTGGGTTGAAAGAGTAGAAACATCAGATAAATGGATTAGAGAAAAAACAGGAATAAAAGAAAGACGTTTTACTACGGACGAAAACACCTCAGATATGTGTGTAAATGCAGCTAGAGATGCACTTAAAAAAGCATCATTACTTCCTCAGGATATTGATATATTAATAGTCGGTACATTCACCCCAGATTATTTACTTCCATCAACAGCACTAATAGTAAAAACTAAACTAAACGCGGTTAATGCAATTCCTATTGATCTTTCACAAACAGCTTGTGCTGGGTTAATATATGGAATTCACTTAGGAACTCATTTACTACAAAATAGTTCTTATAAAAATATCTTAGTGGTATGTGGGGAATCGTTTTCGAAAATTATAAATCCAATGGATCGAACATCTAGTGTATTTGTTGGTGATGCGGCTGGTTCAGTTATTCTTAGAAGATTACATGACAAAGGTTCTGGCATTTTGTCTTGGGATATTGGATCAAAATTAAGTGATGCAGTAGGGATATCGCATGGAGGAACTGTAAATCCATTAACAGAAAAAGATTTAAAAAACAATAAACATAAATTTTATATGAAGGGGAAAGAAGTTTGGAATGAAGCAGTATATGCTTTACCCAAGACTTTAAATAAATCATTAAAAAGTATTAATTGCTCTTTAGAAGATTTAGACTTTTTGTTATGCCATCAAGCTAACAAGAGGTTAGTTGAATATGTACTTACTAGCATGAATTTTAATTTATCAAAAACCCATTTGAATGTTGAAAGGCTTGGAAATACCGGTAGTGCAACTCTCCCCACTGTTCTTGATGAAGCAATTACACAAAAAAAAATAAAAGATGGTGATTTGGTTGGATTAATTGGAATCGGAGTAGGATTTTTATGGGGCTCAATTATTTTCAGGAATGTTACAAACTATAGTAAATTTGAATAGAAAAGGTTCTGAGTATTAATTAATAATACTTTAATC
>JAGKQJ010000364.1 GCA_017898095.1 Bacillaceae bacterium Marseille-Q3522
ATAGAACGGAGGTCAGAGGAGGAAAAATTAAAGTGAAACAAAATATTGAAATAGAATTTAAAAATATCATTACAAAAAAAGAATATGAACTTTTATTATCTTATTTCCAATTGACTGAAGAAAATTTTTATAAACAAGACAACCATTATTTTGATACTGTTAACTTTTCATTAAAAAAGCAAAAGAGCGCTTTAAGAATACGAAAAAAACTCTCCGGCTATGAAATGACACTTAAGCAGCCGCATAAAGAAGGCTTACTAGAGTCAACAATTTCACTGACAGAGGAGCAGGCAAGCCTGCTATTGCAAGAAAAACCAATCTTTACGAAAGAATCAATTGCCTTACTGTCATTGACAAATATTGATCATGATACAATTCGTTATTTAGGCAAGCTGACAACAAAGCGGGCAGAGGTTCTCTATAAAAATGGTATTTTTGTTTTAGATCATAATTACTATTTAAATCAGGAGGATTATGAGGTAGAATACGAAGTAAGTAACAGAAAAGCTGGTTTTCAGCACTTTTCTGCATTGTTAAAACAGTTCAAAATACCTATGAGAGAGACTAAAAATAAAATTTTGCGTTTTTATCAGGCAAAATATCATTCCGTAAAGGAGGATAACAAATGAATGTAACACAGTTAAAAGCGCTAATGGAGTTACAAGCTCTGCAAAATTTTAATTATCATCAGGAATCTTCTTCCCAATCACCGCTTTTTCAAGAAATACTCACTGAAGCCATGAGTGCGGGAGAAAATAACCAACAAATGGCAGATGCTCCTTTTGCAGGTCCTGCCCTTTCATCAAACATTAACTTGTCATTTAGCAACCATTCTTTTGATGAAGTAATTGAACAGGCGGCTACATTCTATAATATTCCTGCTAAATTAATTAAATCAGTAATCAAGCATGAATCTAATTTCAATCCGAATGCAATAAGCAGTGCCGGTGCATCCGGATTAATGCAGCTAATGCCTGCCACAGCCAGGAGCCTCGATGTAAATAACCGCTTTGACCCGGTGGAAAATATTATGGGTGGAAGTAAATACTTGAGAGAGTTGCTTGATAAATTTGATAATAATATTGAACTGGCACTTGCTGCTTATAATGCGGGTCCCGGCAATGTCGATAAATATAATGGGATTCCTCCTTTTCAGGAAACGCAAAATTATGTAAAGAAAGTTACAAATACATATCTATCATAAAATAAGGGGATAAAAGCATGGCTTTTATCCCCTTATTTTATGATATTTTTTCACTTCCATACTTTACAT
>JAGKQJ010000365.1 GCA_017898095.1 Bacillaceae bacterium Marseille-Q3522
GGTGTGTAAATGATGAAAATTTTAAATGTTTCGGAAATTCTTACTAACCTCGAGGTTTCTATAAACAAAAAAGAAGCTGAAAAAGAACAAGTTTTAAGTATTCATAACTCCTTAAATAATATTATTGAATTAAATGACTCACTTAAAGGAAGAAGTGGAGATGCAATCAAAGAACACTTTATAACTCTTCATATTCCTGCAATATTACTATTAAACCAATTTTTAGACAATTATATAAAAAAATTAAAAGATATTAAAGCTTTAATAAGTAAATTTGAAGAAGAAGATGGTGTCATTCGACAGGATTTTATTGAGCAAGAGGTTCAAGACGGCCTTCGTTTAATGGAAAGATTAACAGAAGAAAAAGTTTCATCTATTAATAAAGAAATTATAGAGGTAAGTGACATAATTGGTGGGCAACAAATATCTCTAGATTCCTTTTATTATTGTCTTACTGCGGCCATTACCCAATGTAAAAATACGATAGAAGAATTACAAGAACTGGATGATGAAGGATTAAAAAAAATAACAGATAATAAGAATGAATTAGAGCACATTTCTACATTTATAAGAAAAATCGAAACATGGAGTAAAAATGAAATAACCTTAACTCCAAAAACTGTAAAAGAAATCGAAAAATTTTTGGAAGACTCTGATGAAATTAATAAGTTAATTCAATCAGCTTTAGAGTTATCCATTAAACAAAACGATTCAACCTTTGCAGGAGGAGTAGCTGATTGGCTTGATAAAATTGGAAAATTAAATGGAGCTTTGGACGCTGTAAAGGGGTCATTAAGTGCAACAATTCTTTTAAGCAAACGTATTAGATTTGTAAAAGATGGTTTAGGTAACTTTAAGGTTATTGCGCATCCGGACTGGGTTAAAGGAGTAAACAATCAATATGGTTCTAAGTTAGCAGATGCTATTCATAAAATATTAAAAAAAGGAAGTTCAAGTTCAATTAGCTTCGTAAGACAATATATGTAAAAATATCAGAACTCTCCGAGCAGGCTGCTTCGTGAATTGGTTGGTTTATCTCCGGGTACAAATATAATAAGTTATAAAAATATTCTAAATCTCCAGCATCCATTTTTAAAATTTTCTACTGCAAGCACTGAACTTTACAAAAGGTTTCCTTTGGATATTAAAGCAACGCTTAAACAATTTACATCTATAGATTCACTAAAGGCAATAGTGAAAAAAATTCCATATGCAGGGATTATAT
>JAGKQJ010000366.1 GCA_017898095.1 Bacillaceae bacterium Marseille-Q3522
AAATTTGTCCAGTATTAAAGATATTGCTAAAAAAGCTGGAGTATCCATTTCTACTGTTTCTTATGCACTAAATGGTAGTCCAAAAGTTACAGAAGCTACACGTAAAAAAATCATGACAATAGCGAAAGAACTAGATTATGTTCCGAATGCAGCTGCAAGGTCTTTAAAAACAAGAAAGACAAAGATTGTGGGTGCCTTTCTAACGAATTATAGCGGCGCCTTTTATGGGCAATTGCTAAAAGGAATGGGAGATGCACTGAGTGATCAAGGATACGAATTAATTGTTTGTAGCGGTGTAAAATCTCATCGATTATTATCAGAAGGAATGATAGATGGAGCAATCATTTTAGATGCGTTTACCACCAATGAAGATCTTCTTAACTATGCAGAAAGAGGTCATAAAATAGTTGTTTTAGATCGCGAGCTGCGACACAAAAATATTAGTTCCGTATTACTTGATAATATAACTGGTGCAAATTTAGCAATGAATTATTTACATGAAAATGGTAATCAAAAGATTTATGTTGTAAAAGGTCCGGAAGATTCATATGATGCAAAACAACGGCTTCAAGCAGTAAGAGAATTTAAAAAAAATAAAAAGCCAGTGGAATACATTGAAATAGATGGGGATTTTAATAAATCATCTGGTGTAAGAGCGGCAAAACAAATAATCAATGAATACACAACTCCAGTGTCTGTATTTTGTATGAATGATGAAATGGCAATTGGTATGTACGACTATATATCAAAAACAAACTATCAAATTGGGAAACAAATTCACATTATTGGATTTGATAATATTGATTTAGCAGGCTATCTTCAGCCGCGTTTAGCAACAATAAGCTATTCCAAATATAACTGGGGTTATATGGGATCTGAGCAATTATTACAACTTATTAATAAGAAACCAGTAAAGCAGAAAAGAGTAAGCGTGGGAATAATAGAAGGGGAATCCGTACAAAAAAATTAGTAAAAGTATGCTCAACTACATTTTTACTATTGCAAAAAAGATCGAAAAAAATTACATTTTAATATTGAAAACGAATACAAAAATGATTATGATGGAAGTGTCGAAACGATTCACTGGCAAATTGACATTGCTAGTGAATCAATTCAGCGAGGCTATTATTTTCTTGTTTGGTGAAACGTTTCGATTTTTGCTCTATATATGAAAACTTAAATTTGTTCCAGAATTAGTCCCCAACTATTCATTTTC
>JAGKQJ010000367.1 GCA_017898095.1 Bacillaceae bacterium Marseille-Q3522
CAAATTTTACATTTATAATGTGATTGGAGCAATATTAAACTCCTTTTTTTAGTAAACTCTATATTTATATGAAAAGGAAAATGATCAATGAAATCACAAGTGAAGGCAGATTTAGTAATGTGTATGATTTCTGTTTTATGGGGATCCTCTTATTTGTTTATGAAAATGGGCCTGCAATCGATTGAAGCCTTTAATCTAATTGCGCTTCGTTTTGGGATTGCTTTTCTGTTATGTGCTGCTCTCTTTTATAAAAGGATTATCAAGACTAACTTTGAAACGGTGAAATATGCTTTTTTATTAGGATTTATCTTATTCTTGGTTTTTACCACCATCACTAATGGGGTTAAATCGACATCAACTTCCAACGCCGGATTTTTAGTGAGTCTTGCTGTTATTTTTGCTCCGGTACTTTCAGCGATTTTTTTAAAACAAAAGCCAAAAAAACAAGTTATTTTTGGGATTTTATTTGCGCTTATTGGCATCGGTTTATTAACGATAAATAGTTCATTAAAAATAAGTTTTGGCGATATTTTGTGCATTTTAGGAGCCTTAAGCTACGCAACTTATATTATCATTACCGGAACTTTGACGAAACATGTCGATTCGATTGCCCTCGGTGTTTTACAACTTGGATTTACAGGCGTATTAGGCCTGGTGTTTTCTTTCCTATTTGAGACACCAAAAGTTCCACATACATTTGAATCATGGTTCGCTGTTCTTGGATTAAGCCTGCTGTGCAGTGCATTAGGATTTGTCGGCCAAACTGCGGCACAAAAATATACGACTCCGATCCATACCAGTCTCATTTTTTCATTAGAACCTGTCTTTGCTGCTTTATTTGCCTTTCTTTTTGCCGGAGAAGTGCTGTCAACCAAGGGATATGTTGGAGCGGCCATCGTCCTCATGGGTGTGTTGCTGGCGGAAATAGATTTGAAAAAATTCACTCATAAAAATAAGTTTCCAAAACAGCCTGCGAGCAGTTAAACCGGTTGAAGGGCTGGGCACCTTTTATGGCCATTTTTTAGATCATTGATGATTGGAAAAGTATCTCAAATAGAACACCATTCAGATTTAGCAGTTTTACGTATGAAGTACTGCTTAATTAAGGTTTTTTATGCACCATTTCTTTATTAAAGTAATTAATTTCTAGTCATTTTTGATGAAACTGCATAAACATTGACCCGTTACATCTATATA
>JAGKQJ010000036.1 GCA_017898095.1 Bacillaceae bacterium Marseille-Q3522
AAATAAGATACCATAATAAAATATATATCGTATGGCTTGATCCTGAGCATAATATGAATCCGGATCAAAGATATGGCGGCGTTAAATATTACGATGTACCATTGACACCCTTTCAGGAAATTGAATTAAACTACAATCAATTAATAGATGAAAATGAAAAATTAATAAAAGAGAATGAAGTATTTTTAGAAGAAATTTGTAGATTAGAAGAAAAAATTGAAAAATTGAAAAATACATAGACTCATAATATAGTCCCTGCTCAATCGAGTAGGGACTAAACCACTGCGGACACTTATTTAATAATTATTACCAAATTTATAGAAAAAGACGAACTTAAAAAGTTCGCCTCCCACACTTAAAGATAAAATCAAATCGGCATGCTGGTAATTTTACACTTAATAAAAAGGTTTTTCCTTTTTTATCCGATACTGCCTTCCATCTCGAACTTAATCAACCGGTTCATTTCCACGGCGTATTCCATTGGCAGCTCTTTTGTAAATGGTTCAATAAAGCCCATCACGATCATTTCTGTTGCCTCTTGTTCGGAAATTCCGCGGCTCATTAAATAGAAGAGCTGTTCTTCTGAAACCTTTGATACTTTTGCTTCATGTTCAAGGGAAATATTATCATTAAAAATCTCATTATATGGAATTGTATCCGAAGTAGATTGATTATCCATAATGAGCGTATCGCATTCAATATTTGCGCGGGCGCCTTCCGCTTTGCGGCCGAAATGAACTTTGCCGCGATAAGTGACTTTTCCGCCAAGCTTGGAAATAGATTTTGAAACGATTGTGGACGAAGTATTTGGTGCCAAATGAATCATTTTTGCACCGGCATCCTGATGCTGCCCTTTGCCGGCAAAAGCAATTGAAAGCGTTGTGCCGCGCGCACCTTCGCCTTTTAAAATAACTGCCGGATATTTCATCGTTAATTTAGAACCAATATTTCCGTCAATCCATTCCATCGTTGCATTTTCATCACAAACGGCCCGCTTTGTTACTAAATTAAAAACATTATTTGCCCAGTTTTGAATCGTCGTATAACGGCAATAAGCATCTTTTTTCACGATAATTTCGACAACGGCGCTGTGCAGGGAGTTTGTCGTATACACAGGTGCCGTGCAGCCTTCCACATAATGAACGCTTGCTCCTTCATCAACAATAATTAAAGTTCGTTCAAATTGCCCCATGTTTTCCGAATTAATCCGGAAATATGCTTGTAAAGGAGTATCTACTTTCACACCTTTGGGCACATAAATAAATGAACCGCCCGACCAAACAGCGGAGTTAAGTGCAGCAAATTTATTATCCGCCGGCGGGATCACTTTTGCCCAATGCTCCCGGAAAATTTCCTCATTTTCTTTTAATGCAGAATCGGTATCTTTAAAAACAATCCCTTTCGCTTCAAGATCCTCTTTCATATTATGATAAACCACTTCTGATTCATATTGCGCCGATACACCAGCAAGATACTTCTGTTCTGCTTCCGGAATTCCAAGCTTATCAAATGTTTGCTTAATTTCAGCGGGAACCTCATCCCAGGTGCGCTCGGACTTTTCCGAAGGCTTTACATAATACGTGATTTCGTCAAAGTTCAGGGAGGATAAATCACCCCCCCATTGCGGCATCGGAATTTTATAAAAATATTCGAGCGACTTCAAACGGAAATCCAGCATCCATTGCGGCTCGTTCTTCATTTTGGAAATTTGTTCGACAATTTCCTTCGTCAATCCGCGTTTTGAGCGGAAAATTGAGACATCTTTATCATGAAAACCATACTTATAATCGCCAATCTCCGGCATTTTTTTTGCCATTGTACACATCCTCCATTCGTCGTATTGTTACTGTTAAAAGCAAAGGGGAAATTCCCGCTTCTATTTGAAGCATTTTGTGACCGGGAGTGGACGCCATTAAGCAGAAGTTTCCCTTGTGTGGAATGAATGACGATTAGGATTCATTTTTATTAAGTCCTTTCTCCATCGCTTTCCAAGCAAGAGTGGCACATTTGATTCGTGCCGGAAATTTTGATACGCCCTGCAATGCTTCGATATCTCCTAAATCCATATCACCATGATATTCATTCCCGAGCATCATTTCCGAGAAGATATGAGAAAGCTTTATGGCATCCCCGATTTTTTTCCCTTTAATTGCTACCGTCATCATCGATGCGGAAGACATCGAAATCGAACAGCCTTCTCCGTTAAATTTTACGTCCGTGACGATTCCGTCCTCCACCTGCATGGTAAGCTGAATGCGATCCCCGCATGTTGGATTGTTCATATCGATCGTAATACAGTTGTCCTCCAACTTTCCTTTATTACGCGGTTTTTTATAATGGTCCATGATGACGCTCCGGTAAAGCGTATCTAAATTATTAAAAGACATTATTGAAATACTCCTTTGTCTTCAAAAGTCCGTCAACAAGCCTGTCGATATCTGCTTCCGTGTTATATAAATAGAAGCTTGCCCTTGCCGTTGCGGACACTTTCAGCCATCTCATTAGTGGTTGTGCGCAGTGATGCCCTGCCCTGATGGCAATCCCTTCTGCGTCCAAAACAGTTGCGACATCGTGAGGATGAATATCTGCAAGATTAAAGGTAACAACGCCAGCCCTTTCAGCCGCATCTTTCGGGCCGTAAATCTCAAGCCCTTCAACAGCAGCCATTTTCTCGAGCGCATAAGCCGTTAATTGCTGTTCATGTTCGGCAATTTGCTCCATACCGATTTCTTCTAAAAAATCGATCGCCGCCCCTAATCCGATGGCATCGGCAATGACCGGCGTACCTCCTTCGAATTTCCACGGAAGCTCTTTCCAAGTTGAATCATAAAGTTCAACGATGTCAATCATTTCACCGCCAAACTCTACAGGCTCCATTTTTTCAAGAAGATGTTTTTTCCCATATAATACACCTATTCCGGTCGGACCGCACATTTTATGCCCGGAAAAAGCGTAAAAATCACAATCAATGTCCTCCACATCCACTTTAAAATGGGGAGTGCTTTGCGCACCATCGACTACCATTACTGCGCCATGTTCATGGGCAATTTTTGCAATTTCTTTCACCGGATTGATGACTCCAAGCACATTGGAAACATTTGTAACCGAAACAATTTTTGTCTGATCTGTAATTATACTGCGGACATCCGCCAGGGAAATCGTACCATCCTCCTGAAGCGGGATATATTTTAATACTGCCCCCGTAAATTTGGCAACCTGTTGCCAGGGAATAATATTACTGTGGTGTTCCATATAGGTAATGACAATTTCATCGCCTTTTTTCAGGTTAGCTCTTCCGTAGCTTGCGGCAACTGTATTTAAAGAAGTAGTGGAACCTCTTGTGAAAATAATTTCCTCCGCCGATTTTGCATGAATGAACCGGCGTACTTTTTCACGGGCTCCCTCATAGGCATCCGTTGCTCTTGTTCCCAATGTATGCACACCGCGATGCACATTTGAGTTATATTCGCGGTAATATCGGTTTAACGCTTCAATAACCGGAAGCGGTTTTTGCGAAGTTGCGGCACTGTCAAGATAAACGAGCGGATGTCCGTTTACTTCTTGACTTAAAATTGGAAATTGTTGGCGAATTTCTGCAATGTTCATCATCGGACTTTCCTTTCAATAATCTCAACAAGCTGTTTTTTCACGCCTTCTATTGGCAGAGCATTAACAACCGGAGCTAAAAATCCGTGGATGATAAGCCGCTCCGCTTCCGTTTTTGTAACACCGCGGCTCATTAAATAATATAATTGCAGCGGGTCTACCCGGCCGACGGATGCTGCGTGTCCGGCAATGACGTCGTCTTCATCAATAAGAAGAATCGGATTTGCATCCCCGCGTGCCCCTTCACTCAGCATCAGTACTCGTGATTCCTGTTCGGCACAGGCTTTGGAAGCTCCGTGCTCAATTTTTCCGATTCCATTAAAGATGGAAGAAGCTTCATCCTTCATTACGCCATGCTTTAAAATATAGCCTTCAGTATTTTTACCAAAATGGACAATGCTAGTTGAAAAGTTTTGCGTTTGTTTGCCGCGGCCGATAACAACCATTTTCGTATCTCCATAGGAGCCGTCGCCTACAAGATTTGTTTTTGTATCATAAATCGTATTGCTGTCATTCATTAAGCCGAGCGCCCATTCAATCCGGGCATCCCGTGCGGCAACGCCGCGCCGGTTTACATAGCCTGTTACTCCTTTTGCAAAATGATCAACGGCACCATATTGCACTTTGCTGTTTGTACCAGCAATTATTTCAGATACAATATTAAAGATGCCTGTGGCTTCATCCACTGTAGAGAGATAGTTTTCCACATATGTGACAGAACTATTAGCTTCCGTCACAACCAATACATGATTAAAAAGACTGGCTTGCGGGTCATCATGTAGGAATATTGCCTGAACAGGCTCTGTGATTTCCACATTTTTCGGAACGTAGAGAAAAACTCCGCCGTTTAAATATGCCGCATGCAATGCCGACAGACGATTTTCATCCATTTTCACACCATCTGTAAACAAATATTTTTGCAGCAATTCACTATGTTTTTGCGCCGCCGAAAAAATATCTGTAAAGACAACACCTTTATCTTGCAAGTCCTTTGATAAAGATAATAATGCCGGTTTGTTATTTCTTTGTACATAAAGATTTTTGTCACTATTTTCTGCTTCGATAAGCGATTTTACTTCTGCCGGTAATTCATCAAGAGAAGCAAAACCTTCGTTATCGGAAAAATGTTTATCAAATTGCGTAAAATTCCAATTTGTTAGTCTTGTTTTGTCCGGCTTTGGCATTGGAAGATTTTCAGCCTTTGCGAGCGCATCTAACCGCAATTTCGTCAGCCAGGCCGGTTCTTTCATATTTTGCGAAAAAGTTTGAATATATGCCTGGTCAAATGGCCATTTCGTTTCTGTTGTCATTGTCATCCCCCTAACCTTTACGCTTCTTGTCCAACTGTTTCGTCTTCAATTCCAAGTTCATGCTTAATCCAATCATAGCCTTCCGCTTCAAGACGTTGTGCAAGTTCAGGGCCTCCTGATTTCACAATTCTTCCTTGCATCATCACATGAACAAAATCCGGGGTAATATAATTTAATAGGCGTTGATAGTGCGTAATAATTAAGCAGCCAAAATCTTCGCCGCGCATTTTGTTGATCCCTTTTGATACAATCTTCAGTGCATCAATATCAAGCCCGGAATCAATCTCGTCTAAAATCGCGATTTTTGGCTCAATCATCATTAGTTGCAGGATTTCGTTGCGCTTTTTCTCTCCGCCTGAGAATCCTTCATTTAGATAGCGTTGTGCCATATCAAGATCCATTTCCAGGAATTCCATTTGCTGATCTAATTTTTTGATGAATTTCATTAATGAAATTTCATTTCCTTCACCAAGCCGGCTATTGATCGCAGATCGTAAGAAATCTGCATTCGTTACACCGCTGATTTCACTTGGATATTGCATTGCAAGGAAAAGGCCGGCACGGGCACGTTCATCCACTTCCATTTCCAATACATTTTCACCATCTAATGTAATACTTCCGCCGGTCACTTGGTATTTTGGATGCCCCATTATTGCAGAAGATAATGTCGATTTACCAGTGCCGTTCGGCCCCATGATAGCGTGAATTTCGCCGCCTTTTATCTGAAGGTCAACACCTTTTAAAATTTCTTTTTCCTCAATGGACACATGAAGATCTTTGACTGTTAATGTAGATCCTGCCATAAATTTATACCTCCATAAAAAGTTTTGTATCTTGTCGGTAAGTGCCGCAAAACTTATTCTCAATTTATTATCATTACAATCTTATCTCAAATACAATTTGATAGCAACCTTTCTGATACCATAAACATGCTTTTCAAACAGAAAAGTTTCGAAAGTATTTTCGCAGCTTTGATTTATGTAATCATTTTGTCATCCCTTTGTAATATTTTATAAAAATAAAAACAGAGCTGCATCCTGATAGAATCAGTACCAGCTCCGTTTTTTCAGATAAATACTATTATGTTTTAGGTAATATTTGGTTTTAATATGACAGATACTTCGAAATGTTAATCCGTTACCGGGACAACAGCGCCCCCATATTCATTAAGAATAAAATCCTGAATTTCTTTTGAACGCAACACTTCTACAAGCGTTTTGATTTCTTCTCTATTTTCATCTCCGGCCCGTACAGTGATAATATTAACATATTCTGTTGCTGAATCTTCGATTTCTATCGAATCTTCAACCGGATTAAGTCCGGCATCAATCGCATAATTGGAGTTAATGACAACCGCATCGCCTTCATTATTATTGAATATTTGTGTTAAAAGCGCCGGCTCATAATCTGCTTTAAAATCTATATTTTTCGGGTTTTCGACGATATCTTTTAACGTCGCTTTTGTTTTATCAATATCATCAGCAAGCTTGATTAAGCCGCCTTTTTCCAGCAAAGATAAAATCCGCCCATGCTCGGCAACGGAATTACTGAAAATCACGGTTGCCCCTTCCGGGAGTTCATTGAGACTTTTGTACTCCTTCGAATACACACCCATTGGTTCCACGTGAATGCCTCCGGCATTGGCAAAATCATAGCCATGCTCTTCTATTTGTCCATTTAGGTATGGAATATGTTGGAAAAAATTTGCATCAATATCTTCCGATTGCAAAGCTTCATTAGGAAGTACATAATCCTGGAAAGTTTCAATTTGTAAGTCGATTCCTTTTTCCGCTAAAAGCGGTTTTGCCTGTTCCAATATTTCTGCATGCGGCGTTGGTGATGCTCCGACGGTCAAAGTAACTGGCTCATCCCCGTTTTCATTCCCCTCACCTGCATTCTCGCTACCTGTACCGCAAGCGGCTAATGCTAACACAAAAAGGATCGAAATAAATAATGTAAAGCCTTTTTTCATTTTTAGATTCTCCTATCTTTTATCGATTTTTTTCGTGATAATATCTCCAATAAACTGAATAATAAACACAATTACTAAAATAATGACCGTAGCCACAAACGCTACATCGGTCTGACTTCGCTGGAAACCGTCTTGGAAGGCAAGCGTGCCTAAGCCTCCTGAACCGATGACTCCTGCCATCGCCGTAAAACCTACTAAGGAGATTGCTGTTACCGTGATCCCGGAAACTAGTGCCGGCATTGATTCCGGCAGCAACACTTTATAGATAATCGTTATCGTTTTCGCACCCATTGATTTTGCGGCTTCAATGATCCCTCTATCAATCTCCCGTAAACCAATTTCTACCATTCTCGCATAAAAAGGGGCCGCACCAATGATTAATGCCGGGAGGGCTGCATTTGCACCTATCATTGTTCCCATTAACAATTTCGTAAAGGGAATTAACAGTACAATTAATATAATGAAAGGAATCGAACGAAAAACATTGACAATTGCTGCGACAATTTTATGAACAAATTGATTTTCCCATAAGTTTCCTTTTGATGTAAGAAACAGAATTAACCCAAGCAATATACCGAGAATAAATGTGGCAATAATGGAAACAGTTGTCATATAAATCGTTTCATTCGTTGCTTCAAACATTTTATCCCAGTCGACATTCTCAAACATTCCCGATCACCTCCACACGAATTTCTTCCTGCCGATGAAGGAAACCGACTGCCTCTGACAAAACTTCTTGATCACCATCAAGATGCAGAAATAATGTTCCATATGCCTCTGCACCTGTATTTTCCATCTTCCCTTGCAAAATCCGGACATCAAGTGCGAAATCACGAATTAAATTCGTCACAATGTTCTGCTCTGCTGCTTCTCCGGTAAAAGTCAGTTTGACTGTCTTTCCAGTTGCAGGTATACGGATCACATTTGTTTCATACGGGTCGGTTACTTGTTGAACAAACCGTTTCGTTATTTCCTGCTGTGGCTTTTTAAATACCTCTAAAACAGAACCGCTTTCGACAACTTTTCCATCCTCCATCACGGCGACCATGTCGCAAATTTTGCGAATGACATGCATTTCATGGGTAATGATGACGATCGTCAGCTTGAGACGACGATTAATATCGACTAACAGATCTAAAATCGAATCGGTTGTCTGCGGGTCAAGCGCAGAGGTAGCTTCATCGCATAAGAGCACTTTCGGGTTGTTCGCAAGAGCTCTCGCAATCCCGACTCTTTGTTTTTGTCCGCCGCTCAACTGTGACGGATAAGCATCTTCTTTTCCTTTCAAACCGACAAGACCAATCAGCTCATCCACACGTTTCAATCTGTTTTTTTTTGAAACACCGGCAATTTCCAGCGGAAAAGCAATATTGTCGCGGACAGTACGTGACCAAAGCAAATTAAAATGCTGAAATATCATGCTGATTTCCTGGCGGGCTTTGCGCAGCTGCCTGCCTTTTATTTTTGAAATTTCCTGTTCCCCGACGTTGACAGACCCGCTTGAAGGCAGCTCCAGGCCATTTAACATCCGGATTAATGTGCTTTTCCCTGCGCCGCTGTACCCGATTATTCCAAAGATTTCCCCTTCCTCAATCTCAAGACTTACATCATCGACAGCGACAATATTTCCCTTCTTGGACGGGAAAATTTTTTTTACATTTTTGATTGATATCATCTGTTGTTTCACCTACAAATATGCTTATTATATGAAATCATCATAAAAGCCTTTCTGCACATGAGCAGAAAGGCTAATTCTCACTTCCTTTCTCTCATCTCTCAAAACATAAGCCATGCTTTGTGTGAATTGGCACCATTTCAATCGTATTGACGGTTGCCGGGCTTCATCGGGCACTTCCCTCCACCTCTCTTGATAAGAGTGTTATACAATTAGTGATAATGATTGTTCCGTACCCCCATCCGTTAATCTTTGCAATTCAAAAGGGCTGGGCCCTTCTGCTTACAAAATGAGTTCAAACTAACACAGCCGAAAAAAAAACCCTTCACAAAGAAGAGGTTTACATATCGGTCTCTTCTTATCTTTCAGAGCAATTGCTCTGCTGGAATTAGCACCTTTATGTAAGGTTGCCGGGCTTCATCGGGCCAGTCCCTCCGCCACTCTTGATAAGAATTATGAAATTGGTTGTAAATTGAGAGTATATAAGTATTGTAGCATTAAGCCCGGAAGTTGTCAAATAATCTAACAAAATATTATTGATAATTGAAAAAATATACACTCCGGATAATAATTTTATTTTCATATTAAACATCCATGACCTGGGGTCACAAAATGCTGATGAAAATATTATTTTCATTTCAAAGTGTTATCAGACTTTTTTACCATGCCGGTTCACATTGTCTGGAATCAGGGGCGGCTACCATAAAGGAGATTGGACAATAAATGTCTCAAAACGGACAATAAAATAAAAAAACAGACAATATCTTAAAAAAACGGACAAAAATGATGAAAACAAGTTAAAAAATCGGTTTTGTGAAGATTTTTTTACAAAAGAGGGATAAATAGTTTTTCATTCTTTTAAAAAAAAGTAAATTTCAAGCAATGTATAAAACATAATGTACAAATCCTAATTAAAAAATGCTGAAAATGGACAAAAAATAAGGAAATCAGTACAACAGCAGGCGATTTTCGCAGTATTTTTATATAATTAACAACACATAACCCGCCGGGTCACAAACTCGGATTTCATATCAAAATTGCTTGAATTTTTTCTGCTAAATACAGTACAGAGTGAAAAGCATATATTTTCTCAATAACTTCTCCTTCTTTTATAAACAGCAAACATGGAACACTTTCAATGAAATATTTTTCTGCTAATTGCGAGACATAATTTAAATTACTTTTTCCGATCGTCAGTTCAGGCAAAATTTTTTCCGTAATCGTGAGCATTTTCGCGGCTATTTGGCACGTTCCGCATAGAGGAGTGTACAAATACAATAAACCTGTCCGCTTTTGCTGCAAAAAATAAGCAATATCCTCTATTTTCCACTCTTCCATCGTATCATCCTTTACGGGCATTCATTTGAAAAAGAAATAGACCTAACCGAAAGATCAGGCCTATTCCTCAATGGAAAATTAGTCTTTAATCATTTCTTCGTATTGTTCCGCTGACATCAGTTCGTCAAGGTCGGCTTCATTAGAAGGTTCCACAACGATCATCCAGGCATTTTCGTAAGGAGATCCATTTACATATTCCGGATTATCGTCTAAATCTTCGTTCACTTCCACTACTTTTCCGCTAACCGGTGCATATAATTCAGAAACTGTTTTCACAGATTCTACACTGCCGAAAGGTTCATCGGCAGTTATCTCATCTCCGACTTCCGGAAGCTCTACAAATACAATATCCCCTAATTCTGATTGTGCAAAATCCGTGATACCGATACGGATTTTACCATTTTCCTTTTTTACCCATTCATGTTCCTCTGAATAAAGCAATTCCTTTGGTATCGTCATTCTTATCCCTCCATAAAAACTAAAATAATATGTGTTAAAAAACACTTGCGGATACAATTCACAAGCAAAAAAAGCCTGCTGTTCAAATTATAGCGAAAAAAAAGCGGGTCTACATTAAAATGGCTCATAAAGTGAAACTCCGCCCCTTATTCAGTCATCATATTAAGTTCACTTTTCGTTTGCAGTAAGTAGTTTACCCCAAGTTTGAGAAAATTCTTCATCTTTAAAACCAAGCGTTACGCTATCTCCGTCTGTGACAATCGGACGCTTTAATAACATTCCGTCAGATGCCAAAATATCAAGTAATTCATCTTCTGTAGCTGTTTGTACTTTTTCCTTTAGTCCTAGGCTGCGGTATTTTTGACCACTTGTATTAAAAAATTTTTTCAGGGGAATACCGCTTTGTTGATATAACGTTAACAGCTGCTCCCGTGAAGGTGGATTCTCAACAATATGTATATCTTTATACTGGATATCTCTTTCATCAAGCCATTTTTTCGCTTTGCGGCATGTCCCGCATTTCGGGTACCAATAAAAGGTTACTGCCAATATTCTCACCGCCTGTTCATTTAAATCAGTTGCCTTTCCCTCATTCAAATAGTAACATAAAGCATCCTTTTTTCCTACCATTGCGTTTTGTAAAACATATTTTTTTACTATGAAGCAGGATTTATCTGTATGTAAAAACCGGGCGTAATTACCCGGTTCTTTCATATCATTTTTTCAGTCCATTTTCCCCTTCACACATTTAAAAGAATAACTTTTTCTGCGTCGGGAATGTTACCCCTATAAACTTTCTTCTCGCTGGACATTAAACGATAAATTTCTCTGCTTCGAGGATCCTTGCGGATGCTTCCCGTTTTTTCCCGATTACGTTAATCGGAGTATGGCGGGTAAATTTGCGTAAGGCAGAAATCATCATCCTGAGCGTGTCTCCTTGTTCGACGGCAACGATCGTTTCTTTTGCATCCTGCTCTATTTTCTGGAAAGCTTCCTGGCAAAATATTTGCGTATAAAGCAGCATTTGTTTGCTCTTATCAATGCCTTGCTTTTCGATCGCTTTCTCTGTACGCAGCAGAGCAGACTCCATCGCATAGACATTGGATATCATGTCGGCAATATTGACTAATATTTCTTGCTCTTTTTCTAAAGCGGTCCCGAATTTTTGCGCCGCCAAACCTGCTGACAAAAGAGCAATTTTTTTGCTGTTTTTCACGAGATATTTTTCTTGTGCCAACGGCGCTTCACCCGGATCTTCAGGCATCAGCATCATCAGCTCTTCCTGAAGTGCCTTCGCTTTTTCAAATAACGGCAGCTCTCCTTTTAGTGCCTTTTTAATAAAAGTTCCCGGTACTAAGAGCCGGTTAATTTCATTTGTTCCTTCAAAAATCCGGTTAATTCGGGAATCACGGTACATTCTTTCGATTTCGTATTCCTCCATAAAGCCATATCCGCCATGAAGCTGAACGCCTTCATCCACGATATAGTCCAATACCTCTGAGGCAAAGACTTTATTTAAGGAACATTCAATTGCATATTCCGCAACGGATTGGGCAACCTTTTTCCCGTCATGTACTTCTTCTCCCGATAGTTTACTCATTCTTTCTTCAAATAAGCCGACCGTACGGTAGACAGAACTTTCCGCTGCAAATAATTTTGCCGCCATTGTTGCCAGTTTTTCTTTCGTTAAAGAAAATTGTGCGATCGGTGTTTTAAATTGCTGGCGTCCGTTGACGTATTGTGCGGTGACTTCTAAAGCTCTTTTTGCAGCGCCTACTGCACCAACCCCTAATTTGTAACGTCCAATATTTAATATATTAAATGCGATTATATGTCCCCTGCCGGCTTCACCAAGGAGATTCTCTTTCGGAATAAGCGCATCTTCTAAAATAAGTGTGCGGGTGGAGGAGCTTTTTATCCCCATTTTCTTTTCTTCTAAACCGGTTGATACACCGGGAAAATCACGCTCAACGATAAAAGCGGAAAAATGTTCGCCGTCAATTTTTGCGTAAACAATAAAGACATCTGCAAAACCGGCATTGGTAATCCACTGCTTTTCCCCATTCAAAATGAAATGTGTTCCTTCCGCATTTAACTTTGCGGTCGTTTTTGCACTTAGTGCGTCTGAACCGGAGCTCGGCTCTGTTAAGGCATAAGCTGCGAGTTTTTCCCCGCTTGCTAATGCAGGTAAATAAGCTTGTTTTTGTTTTTTGTTTCCAAATAATACAATTGGAAGGGAGCCGATTCCGACATGGGCACCATGAGACAGGGAAAACCCGCCTGCCTTAGACATTTTTTCTCCGATCAGTGCCGAGCTTATTTTATCTAAGCCCAGTCCGCCGAATTCTTCCGGGACATCAGCCCCTAACAGTCCCAGCTCTCCCGCGTGTTTTAACAGTGCAACGGTACGATCAAATTGATGTTTCTCTAAATATTCCAATTGTGGCAATACTTCATTTGCGACAAATTCTTCTGCTGTTTTTGCAATCATAATATGTTCATCGGAATAATCTTCCGGCGTAAAAATACTTGCAGAAGTTACTTCCTCGATTAAAAAGCTTCCGCCTTTGATACTGTCTTGTAGTTGATTTGCCATTTTATGTTCCTCCTCTTATTTGAGTATCGAAAATAATATGAAACGGTTTTACTTATGGTGGAAAGATTCAGTTATCTTCGCCGTGTTAATAATTGATCTTTGAATGTTTAAAATTCACCCTGCAAACGAGGGTTTTACGGGAGTTTCACTAGATTTCCCGGGTTTTGTGCCTGTAGAACGAGTTCACTGGTTTGCACACAAGGCGTCGCGATCCTTGAAAAGAAGCTGCCACGTTTACAACAATTCAAAAACGCCGGCTGCTCCCATTCCTCCGCCTATACACATCGTCACAACCCCGAATTGTGTCTTTCGTCTCTTCATTTCGTGAAGCAGTGTCAAGGTTAATTTTGCCCCTGTACAGCCTAACGGATGACCGAGGGCAATCGCACCGCCGTTTACATTTACTTTTTCTTCATCTAACTTCAGTTCACGGATTATTTGGAGCGATTGTGAAGCAAAAGCTTCATTTAATTCAAAAAGTCCAATATCCTCTATTTCCAGACCGGCAAGCTTTAATGCTTTCGGAATCGCAATAACCGGACCGATTCCCATTATTTCCGGCGGGACTCCCCCTACAGCAAACGAGACAAATTTAGCCATTGCCCGGAGTCCTAAAGAAGCTGCTTTTTCCTTATCCATCAACATCACAGCAGCCGCCCCATCACTCATTTGTGATGAATTTCCTGCTGTAACGGATCCTGTTACAGAAAAAGCCGGTTTTAACTTCGATAACACTTCGATTGATGTATTTGCCCGCACCCCTTCATCCTCGGTGAAAGAAAGTTTTTTCTCCCGGAGCCGGTTATTTGTATCGAGCGAACGGATCGTAACTTCGACAGGAACGATTTCCTCGGCAAATTTTCCTGCTTCTTGGGCATGTGCCGCTCTTTTATGGCTGCGGACAGCAAATTCATCCTGATCCTCCCGGGAAATAGTGAAGCGTTTGGCAACTTCTTCTGCCGTATGTCCCATCCCCATATAATATTGCGGAGCTTCTTCGGCAAGCTTTACATTCGGACGGGATACATTTCCTGTCATCGGCACTAAACTCATCGATTCCGCTCCGCCGGCAAGGACGGTATCGGCATTGCCAAGCATTATTCTTTCCGCTCCGTAAGCAATTGCCTGCAAACCGGATGAACAATAGCGGTTTATTGTGATTGCCGGGACCGTATAGGGCAATCCGGCAAGAGCACCGATATTTCGCGCCATATTTAATCCCTGTTCTGCTTCCGGCATAGCACAGCCGATAATTAAATCATCAATATTGCCTTCATAATTGCCGGCACGCTTTAGCGTTTCCTTTACAACGATCGCGCCTAAGTCATCCGGCCTGACATTAGCTAACGTCCCCTTTTTCGCCTTTCCTACAGGTGTTCTTGCACCTGCAACGATCACTGCTTCTCTCATATTCGCTTCCCCTTCCTCCTTTTTGTTTAGAAAACATCCATGATCTCACCGTTCCCACTCTGTAAATAAATAACAGAAAAAAAGAATTTAATTCCGCAGCGGTTTTCTTTTTAGCAGCATATACTGCATGCGCTGTTGTGATTTCGGTTCGGCAACCAGACTTAAAAATGCTTCTCTTTCTAAGTCAAGCAGATATTGTTCATCCACTTTCGTTCCGAAAGGGACTTTCCCCCCGGAAAGGACAAAGGCAATTTTTTTGGCAATTTTTAAATCATGCTCAGATAAATAGCCTGACAGATACATAGATTGTGCCCCGAGCAGCATTGTCGCATAACCTGTTTCGCCAACGACGGGAATCTTTTGCCGCACCGCTCTCTTATAGCCTTGTTCGTACAAGGAAACAACCGCATGTTTTGCATCAAAGAGTAAATAATCCGCATTCGTGCTAATTCTGTCGCGGTTATTTAAAAAGTGTGTCTCTCTCGCTTCTTCAGCCGAAGTGGATACTTTTGCTAATGCAATCGTTTCAAACACTTTATTTGCAATATTTTGCAGATCAAATGTAACCCCTTCAGGAATGCTGTTTAAATGTTTAATATATAATTCTTTATTTCCTCCGCCGCCCGGAAGCAGTCCAACGCCTGTTTCCACCAAGCCTATATACGTTTCAGGAGCTGCCTGAATTTGTGCAGACGGCAGACATATCTCTGCTCCCCCGCCCAAAGTCATATTAAATGGTGCCGCTACAACAGGTTTCGCACTGTACTTGATTGTCATTGTCGCCTGTTGGAAATGGCGGATCACCATATCAAGTTCATCATAATTTTCATCTTGCGCTTCCATTAACATCATTGCTAAATTTGCCCCGACACAAAAATGCTTTCCTTGATTTCCGATTACAAGCCCTTTATAATTTTTTTCAACTTCCGCGACTGCGAAGTTAATCATTTGCAAAATATCCAGGCCGACGGCATTATTTGGCGATGTGAATTCGAGAAGGGCAACATCATCGCCAATATCCAGCAGCCTCGCGCCTTGATTTTGTTTGATAACTCCTTTTTGCGCTCTAACTTTGTGCAAATGGATTATTTTCAGATTTTCATTAATTAAATGGAAGGACCCGTGATGATAATAATACTTCTCACCATTTTCTTCTTTATAAAAAAAGGTAACACCTTTTGCAAGCATTTCCGCAATCCACTCAGGAACTTCTCTTCCTTCAGCACGGATTTTTTCAACCGATTTCTCCAGGCCAAGCAGATCCCATGTTTCAAAAGGTCCGAGTTTCCAGCCGAATCCCCATTTCATAGCCCGATCAATGGACACAATATCATCGGCAATTTCACCGGCTAGTGCTCCGGAATAGAGTAAAACCGGAGATAAAATGTTCCAAAGCAGCTGTCCCGCCCTGTCCTCTGTATAGCAAAGCGCTTTCATTTTATTTGCAAATCCTTTTTCCTGTTTGCTTTTTTCAATGGACTGGGCTTTTAATCGCTGCTGCGGTTCATATTCCATCGTCTCATAATTTAACTCTAATATTTCCTTTCCTTTTTTTACATAAAACCCTTGTCCTGACTTACTTCCTAACCAGCCTTTTTCAAGCATTGCTTCGATCAGTGCAGGTAAGGCAAATACTTTTTGTTCTTCGCCTTTCACATGCTCATAAACATTTCTGGCAACATGTGCAAATGTGTCAAGTCCGACCACATCCAATGTGCGGAACGTAGCACTTTTTGGTCTGCCGATAATCGGACCTGTGACGGAATCAACCTCCCCGACACTGTACCCGCCCTTAATCATTTCCCGGATGGTAATTAGTAAACCATAAGTACCAATCCGATTTGCTATAAAGTTTGGTGTATCCTTTCCCAATACCACCCCTTTTCCAAGTACATCCTCTGCAAATTGTTTCATAAAGCTAAGTACATTTGAATCCGTCCCTTTCGTTGGAATAATTTCTAAAAGCTTTAAATAGCGCGGCGGATTAAAAAAATGTGTTCCCAGGAAATGCTTTTGAAAATCACCAGAAAGACCTTCTGCTATTTTTTCAACAGAGATTCCCGATGTATTTGTACTAACAATTGTTCCCGGCTTGCGGTACTGCTCCACTTTTGCGAAAACCTGTTTCTTAATATCTATGTTCTCAGTTACTACTTCAATAATCCAATCAACATCTTGAATTTGCTTCAAATCATCTTCGAAATTTCCGGCTTTGATTAATTCAAGATTTTTTTTCACTGTTAATGGCGCAGGTTTTTGCTTCAACAATTTTTGCAGTGCGATTTCGCTAAATCGATTTCTGACTGCCTTGTCTTTAAACGTAAGACCTTTTGCTTTTTCGTCATCCGTCAGCTCACCGGGTACGATGTCGAGCAGCAAAGTAGGAATTCCCGCATTTGCTAAGTGTGCAGCAATACCGGAACCCATTACACCAGACCCCAAAACAGCTGCTTTATGAATTTGTAAAACCACATTTCTTCCTCCCCTGTGTTTATTTGAATGAATACTCATTCATTTTTCCTGCAAAAAAATAGCTAAACTTTTCTAAATATAACTATAAAACAATCATCTTTGTTTGGCAATTAGAAACTGCCTATTTACCCTGTGTTTTTTTCGCAGATTAAGGGGAGCTTCACCATTAATGAGATGTATTACCCCCGCCTTAAAAAGAAAGCCAGGATTGTCCGGTGGGGGTAAACTTTTCGAGCGCTTATAATTTAAATGCTTCTGTTGATTTTTGCAGGTTCACGGATATTTCTGTTAAAGATTTTGATGAAGCTGTGATCTCTTCAATGGCTGCCAATTGTTCTTGGGCAGAAGAAGAAACATTAGCAGAATTTTTGCTGTTTTCTTCTGCGATTGCCAGTACTTGTTCTACTGTTGCCGCAACTTCACTGGCATAAGATGATATTTTTTTTGCAGCATTGTAGATGTCTTGCACCTGTTTATTCGTATCAGACATGGAACGGTAAATCGTCCCGAACGTCTGTTTTGTTTCGTGAGTTGTTTTAATTCCTTTTTCTACTTCTGTACTTACTTGTTTTACAAGGTCTACCGAATTGCCTGTATCATTTTTGATTTCATTAACAAGTACCCCAATTTGTTTCGCTGATTGATTTGATTCTTCTGCCAGCTTTCTCACTTCTTCTGCCACTACCGCAAAGCCTTTCCCGGACTCACCTGCCCGTGCCGCCTCAATCGCAGCATTTAGCGCCAGTAAATTTGTTTGCTCGGCAATGTCAGTAATGACATTTAAAAACTGGCTGATTTCATGAGAGCGCTCGTTCAATTTTAAAATGGATTGATTTGATTTCCCGACAATTTCCTGGATGAAATTCATCTGCTGCACAGTACGGTCAACCGCTTCTTCCCCATCCTTTGCATGAGCGGTCGTCGTTTCAGATAATTCCGTCATTTTCTCTGTATTGCTGCTTATTTCATTGATTTCATTACTGACGTATGTGACAGCTTCAGTAATTTTTTCGATTCCTTCTGTTTGCTCCTCGGAGCCGGCAGCTACCCCTTGAATGGCAGTTGAAATTTGTTCCGACACATTTGTAGTTTCATCGGCACTTTGTGCCAGTTGTTGGACAGAAGAAGCAATATGCGCAGATGTTTCTTCAATGTTTTTAACCATTCCTTTCAGACTATTAATCATTTGCTGAAAGCTGTCTGCCAACTGACCGATTTCATCATTAAAAAATTTCTCAACCTTTCCATCTAAATGGCCATTGGCTACTTGTTCTGTCATCCGCAATAATTTTTTTAACGGATTGATGACAATCCATCTGATAAAGAAGGAAGCGATTAAAATCGTGATAATTAATGAAATAATCGTATTCACTGCTAAAATAATAATCTCATTCTCACTATTCCAATAATGAAAAATAATCTCATTTAACTGTATAGAGAGAGGGGTACTAATGATGGACGCACATATGATGACTGTAATAATTTTGTTTTTTAAACTTTTAAATTTTAAAAATTTCCGCATTTCATGATTCCTCACTTTGTCAAAATCTCACTTAGTCCATTATACCTGTTTTTTATTACTTTTTATATAATGAACCTTAGCTTTTTTATGACATATGTGAGTCTTTCTTCCTATTTATGTACTTGAATTGTCTCTTTTGGCATCGTATGCATATTGCGAGCGGTTACATGAACTTGAACGTAATATAGAGCTTCTTCCGTAAAACTTGTTTTTCCTTCGTACTCTCCTTCTTTTTTATAAACAGCCTCGACTATTTTGCTATCCTCTTTCTCGTCTTTTTTCCAAATTTCAAATGTCACTTCATCCGCATCGTCAACAAATTGATTATCTTGTGTAACAGTTACAGCTAATAGCGTGTCTTCTCCAACCTTTGCTTTTTCAGGAAGCTGAAAGGTTACTTCTACAGCAGCCGGAATTTCGCTATTTTGCTCTTTTCCCTCTTGGCAACCGAATAACAGGGCCGTAACAGCAATGATAATAAAATAATATTTTTTCATATTCTTCCTCTTTCCGAATCCTTTTTTCATCGTTTATCGTACCATATTTTTAAATCGAATAGGAGGAGGGTTTCGCCTTCGTCCACTTTCGCCAGGGTACTTATAGATCCTTATAGACACCATGTCATTGGCTAACAGTTCCTGGCTGCGAAGCCTGTAGCGGACTTTCACCACCAAGATGATTTAGCGTGAAGCTACTAGGCTCCTCGCTATTTTGTGTGGTATAAAAAATAAAAAAGAAAAATAAAACCTTCGAAGTTTCTTTTCATACCCATTATTACAAGTTGCCGGCGCAACTAAAAAACGTATTCTTGTCATCCAAGAATACGTCAAAAGGAGGTTATGGGTGTGTAAAGGACGAAATGGCTTCATTCTGTCGTCCTTTACTATTTTATATGCTTGTACGATCTTCTCCGTTTGGGCTTATCCATCGAAAAATAATCCCATTTTTATTTTTTTTGTTTGAAACAAAAATAAATTGGAGAGAATAATAAAGTAAAAATATTCCCCCTTTTTTAGACCTTTTTAAGGGTACTCAATAAGTTAATGATTGAAAGCCTGACTTATTGAGCAACCTCTTTAAAAGGTTTTTTTATCATTTAAAAACTTTTACTCTTTCTGCGATCGGCTGGAATTGTTTTTCTCCTGGTTCTGCTGCCGGTTTCCCAAATGGAATTTCCGCAATAAGCTTCCAGCTGGAAGGAATATCCCATTCTTTTTGTACTGCTTCATCAATAAGCGGATTGTAATGCTGCAGAGATGCGCCAAATCCTGCTTCTTCTAAAGCTGTCCATACGACTAATTGTAACATTCCATTTGATTGATTCGACCATACCGGGAAGTTATCGGCATATAGTGCAAATTGTTTTTGCAAGCCTTCTACGACGGTTTGATCTTCAAAAAACAGGACGGTGCCATAGCCGCTCCGGAAAGATGCAATTTTTTCTGCCGTAGATGAAAAACTATCTGCAGGGACAACTTTTTTCAATGCATCTTCAGTAATATTCCATACTTTATCAGACTGTTCGCCTAACAGTACAACAGCTCTTGCACTTTGTGAGTTAAATGCAGACGGTGTATGCTTGACTGCATGATGAACGAGTTCGACTATTTTTTCATCTGCTATCGGTGACTCTTTCGTTATTCCATAATAAGAACGTCTTTCTTCAATTGCCTGAGCAAAACTTTTTGACATAGATAAAAACCTCCGTTTTTTCTGAATTTTAGTAATCCAACGAAGTAATTCGGTTATTTTTTATAACCAAGTTACTTATTGTAACCATAATAGCAACTACTTTTTTTCTAGTCAAGAAATAAGTTTTCTCTCTCTCTTTATCCTGCCCATTCCAATCCCGATCATACGATGAAGGTTATCTCCGCTTTTGACAGTTTAGAATCTCTGCTATAATGAATATAGTAAATAACGCAAAAACTGAAGCAAGCAAGTGAAAAAATAAAACTCTTCTTCACCTGATTAGAAACCCCTTGCTACGTTTTGTTTTAATGCTGGGGGTTAAACTTTACATCAATAAAATTGGGGGCTCAAACTTTAATGACGGAAAATAATAAATTATGTCCAAAAGTAGAGCGCTCATTTGAAATTATAGGAAAAAAATGGGTTGCTCACATTATTCATGTCTTGCTACATGGACCGAAGCGTTTTAATGAAATCCACGAAACCATTCCGGAATTAAGTAAGCGGGTTCTGACGGAAAGAATGAGAGAATTGGAAGATATGGGGATTATTATTCATCATGTTATGGCTACGGAAAGACCGGTAAGAGCAGAGTATTTATTAACGGAAAAAGGGAAGGAACTTGGGAGGGCATTAATTCCACTTGAACAATGGGCGGAAAAGTGGATTAAACATTCAGAACTCACTCAACAATAATAAAATGAAACTCTATTTTTGAGGCGGGGGTATTACTGCCCCTTAATCTGCGATAAAAAATGACGTAACGTGGAGGCTGAGTGATATTTCTGAAAGTTGTGATGAAAAAGGATAACTTATCGCAATGTTGAAAAATGCAAATGACCAGAAAGTGAAGGAAGAAACACCAAAGAAAACAGCGTCAAGAGATCCTTTTTCATTTATTCTACTCCTTTAATGCACAATAAATTTTCCAGTCTATATGTGTAATTAAACCTTCACTTTTCATTTTTTCTATCTCAGCAGGAGTAACTTTTTTTGCATTTACTACTTCATCTGCTTGTAATATCAAGTCTTCTAGATTAAGATTTTTATTCATGTTAAAAATATCTAATAATAACGAATCTTGTTCAATGCATATCGTTTTGATAAATTTGAGATCTTTATCTGTTGCTATAACACCTAGTTCTTCTTTTAATTCACGTAATCCGGCATTTAAACTATCTTCCCCGGCTTGAACTGCACCGCCTGTAAATTCCCACATTAAACCGCATTTTTTTGCGGATGCCGTTGTGAAATAAGATAATTCTCACCGTCAAAAATAACGATTTCGGTTGCAAGGACATATTCATTTTTATCTAAAGTCGTGCCTCTTTCCACAACTTTTCCTATTTTCACTTTATTTCTATCAAAAATATCTTGTATTTCCATTGCCATCATGTTATCCTCCATACATTTTTTTAACGCTGGCAAGCTGACTCAGGGAAATTACAACTTCATTAAATTAGAGAACACCTCATTCCTTAATCACTATCATAAAGAAGAGATGTTCTCTATCATCAACTCACATCAGCAAACTGGCTATTGTGAAGCTCCGCATAAAAACCATGTTGGGACAGTAATTCTTTATGTGTACCTTGTTCGATAATATCACCGTGATTCATTACCAAAATTAAATCAGCATCGCGAATCGTGGAGAGACGGTGGGCGATGACAAAGCTTGTCCGGCCAACCATTAATTGATTCATCGCTTTTTGAATATTCATTTCCGTCCGCGTATCAACACTGCTGGTTGCTTCATCCAAGATTAATATTTTCGGATCCGCCAAAAGTGCCCGGGCAATCGTCAGCAATTGCCGTTGTCCTTGTGAAATATTCCCTGCATCTTCTGTCAAGACCGTATCATAACCGTCAGGCAGTGTACGGATAAAATCATCTGCATAGGCATTTTTTGCCGCCTGAACGATTTCTTCTTCCCTGGCACCGGAACGGCCATAAGCAATATTATCGCGGATTGTCCCTTGAAACAGCCATGTATCCTGTAAAACCATCGCAAATAACTGACGTACTTGTTCTCTGGAAAAATCAGTTATATTATGGCCATCGATATATATATCGCCGCCATTTAACTCATAAAAGCGCATCAATAAATTGATTAACGTTGTTTTCCCTGCCCCGGTTGGACCAACAATAGCAACCGTCTGTCCGGCCTTTACTTCAACCGACATATCTTTTATCAGCGGCGTTTGCTCGTCGTAGCTAAATTGCACATGTTGGAAGGAAACATTTCCTTTAATTCGCTCCATTTCGATATTTGCCGGTGTTTCTTTGCGTTCTTCGTTTTCATCAAGCAATGTAAAAATCCTTTCCGCAGAGGCAATAGCGGACTGAATTAAATTCGCCACATTCGCTACTTGCATTAACGGCTGAGAAAATTGCCGGCTGTATTGGATAAACGCCTGGACATCTCCGATTTGAATCCTGCCGTTTATGACAAAGAATGCACCAACAATACTGACACAAATATAACCGATATTGGAAATAAACATCATCAGTGGCATCATAATACCGGAAATAAATTGTGACTTCCAGCCGGAATGGTACAAGCGCTCATTGATTTCCTTATATTTTTCAATCGAACGATCCTCATAGCCATATGCCTTTAAAACTTGATGACCGGTAAACATTTCTTCAATATGGCCGTTGATTTCTCCAAGTTCTTTTTGCTGGTTCATAAAATGCTTTTGTGAAAATGAAGCTACCTTACGGACCGCAATAATACTTAGCGGAATCGTCAGGCAAACAATCAAGGTTAACAAAGGACTGATGACTAACATCATCACGATAATTCCAACAAGTGTAATAACAGAGGTAATGACCTGTAAAATCGTTTGCTGTAAAGTCGTATTAATATTATCAATATCGTTTATTGCCCGGCTTAAGGTGTCGCCGTGGGGGTGCCGGTCGAAATAGCTTAACGGTAAGCGCGTTAATTTTTCATTCACATCCGTACGCATTTTATAAATAATATTTTGCGAAACACCTGCCATCAGATATTGCTGGATAAACATAAAAAACGATGACAGAATATACAATACGATAAGAAAAACTGATATATTACCAATATAGGAAAAATCCACACCTGTTCCCGCTGAAAAACTGGAAAATATTGAAGTCGTTACATTTCCAAGCAGCATCGGACTGACAACATTAAAAATCGTCGAAAGAATCGCAGCTGCAAAAATGATAATAAAACTGAAACGGTGCGGCGATAAATATAAAAGCAGCCGCTTTAATGTTTTTTTAAATTCTTTCGGCTTCTCTCCCGGCATGGCAAATCCCGGAGGGCCCATATGTCCGGGGCGTTGTTGTCTGTTGTGATTTGCGGATTGTTGTTTATTGTCACTCATGCGCTTTCCCCCTCATTTAACTGGGACGAAACAATTTCCTGATACACTTGATTTTCTTTTAACAGTGTCTCATGTGTTCCAACACCGGCTATTTTTCCTTCATCTGTGACAATAATTTGATCGGCATCCATTACGGTGCTGACCCGTTGGGCAACAATCAGGACAATCGCTTCTGACATGTCACTTTTAAGCGCATGGCGCAGCGCAGCATCCGTTTTATAATCAAGGGCGGAAAAACTGTCGTCAAATAAATAAATGTCAGGCTTCCTGGCAAGTGCTCTGGCAATGGACAGACGCTGCTTTTGCCCGCCGGAAAGATTTGCCCCAGCCTGTTCAATACGGCTCTCTGTACCGCCTTCCTTTTCAGAGACAAACTCCCACGCTTGTGCTGTTTTTAGGGCGGCTTCCATTTGCTTGTCCGTGACCTCTTCATTGCCAAAACGGATATTATCTGCAACGGTACCGCTGAAAAGTGCCGCTTTTTGCGGTACATAACCGATTTTTTCGCGGAGCGTTTTTAGCTTTATATTTCGGACATCAACACCATCGAGTAAGATCGAGCCTTCTTCGGCATCATAAAACCTTGGAATTAATTTCATAAGCGTCGATTTACCGGAGCCTGTACTGCCGATAATCGCTGTCGTTTGTCCATTTTTCGCTGAAAAAGAGATGTTTTTTAAAGCAGGCTTTTCCGCTCCCTGATAGCGAAAAGTAATATTTTTAAACGTCAGCCCTTCTCCTTCAGTATCCAGATTCGCTTCCATTCCGTCTGCATCCGCCATTTTTGCGTTTATGACAAGTACTTCATTAATTCTTTTCGCAGATGCCTGTGCTCTTGGAATCATAATAAACGATACTGATAACATAATTAGGGAAAATAAGATCATCATGCCATATTGTAAAAATGCCATTAAATTTCCTACCTGCATATTGCCATTATCAATCCGGATCGCGCCAAACCAAATAATGGCGATGTTTGTAAAATTCATCACAATCATCATCAGCGGAAACAAATAAGCCATTATTTTATTGACACGGATACTAACATCACGGAAATCCGTATTTGCCTCATCAAAGCGCACCTTTTCATGTTCAACACGGTTAAAAGCGCGCACGACACGTATTCCCGTCAAATTTTCCCGCAATACAAGATTTAAGCGGTCTGTTTTCTTCTGCATTGACGTGAATAGCGGGATCGCTATTCTCGATACGATAATAATAAGGAGTGCCAGAACAGGCAATGAAACCAAAAAGATCAGTGAAAGCTGCGGATCACGCGAGACAGCGAGAACGATTCCTCCGATCAGCATAAACGGTGCCCGCACCATCATTCTTAACATCATTGTTAAAACATCTGAAACTTGCTTGATATCGTTCGTTGTCCGAGTGATTAATGAAGCTGTGCCAAATTTCTCAAATTCATCAAGGGAAAAACTTTCGACATTTTCAAAAAGTTGTTGCCGGACATCTTTTCCAAAACCAATCGAAACTTTTGCGGAAAAATAGGAAACTGCAACCGCTACGAACACAGCGATGATTGAAAAGACAATCATCCAGCCCCCAGTTTTCAAGATGTAGGGAATATCTTCATGGACAATCCCAATATCGACTACATCGGCCATTAACGTCGGCAAATACAACTCAAGAAGGCTGCCCACCAATGTTAACAGGAGCACGAGTATTATTTGCAATCGATAAGGCTTTAAAAAAGACAGTATTTTTTTCATTCATCTCATCCTCATATTAAAAATCGCCCTAATGTTACATATTTTAATCATTCTCACTGTTTTTCGCAAAGATTAAGCGAATTAAATTGGAGTAATGCTCCCGTTTCAGCGGGTTTGTCCTCATTTTTATTGGTTATGTACCCATTTTTGATGTTTATGTTCCCATTTTTAAAGTTTATGTCCTCGTTTTTCAGTTTTATGTCTTCATTCTTGAAGTTTATGTTCCCATTCTTGAAGTTTATGTTCCCATTTTCGTAGTTTTTGTCCCTTTTCTCAAAGTTTTCGTTCTCTTATTTTGCTTATGTCCCCATTCTCGATGTTTATGTTCCCATTTTCGTAGTTTTTGTCCTCATTTTTGAAATTTATGTCCTCTTTTTCGAAGTTTATGTCCCTTTTCTCAAAGTTTTCGTTCTCTTATTTTGCTTATGTCCCCATTCTCGATGTTTATGTCCTCGTTTTTGAAATTTATGATCCCATTTCCAAATGTTATGTACTCGTTTATCAGATTTATGTTCCTTTCAATTATTAAGCGATTACTAAAGTTAATTTAAAACATTTATTGCTTGTTTTATAAAACTAGTAATATATAGTAAATACATCTCGTTATTTATCATTCATTTTCATTTTTGTCCTCTTTTTCCAGCGTTCTTCTCAACATTCCATTCCTGCAGCACAAAATCAGAAAAAAATAGGAGTTGGATGCCCTGCCGTTTCGGAGGGGCATCCAACTCCTATATGTTAAATCTTCATGATTCCACCTGTACTTGCGGAGGTAACGAGCTTGGAATAGCGCGCTAGGTAACCTGTTTTCACTTTCGGTGCAAAACCTTTCCAATTTGCTTTTCTTGCTTCCCATTCTTCCTCAGGAACTTGCACATTGATGGAACGTTCTTCGATATCAATGACAACATAATCTCCGTCCTCTAAAAAGGCGAGCGGACCGCCTTCCGCCGCTTCCGGTGACACATGTCCGATCGAAAGCCCGCGTGATGCTCCAGAAAACCGTCCGTCTGTGACAAGAGCCACCTTCGCTCCGAGACCCATGCCAACAATTTGTGATGTCGGAGCAAGCATTTCCGGCATTCCCGGACCGCCTTTTGGACCTTCGTAGCGGATGACAACAACCTGGCCTTCTTTTACTTTACCGGTAATAATACCTGATAATGCCTCTTCCTGTGAATCAAACACGATTGCCGGTCCTTCATGCCTGGTAATGCCCGCCTGGACGGCTCCTGTTTTAATGATTGCACCATCCGGAGCAAGGTTTCCAAACAAAACAGCAAGGCCGCCTTTTTCAGAAATTGGCTCTTCAATACTGTGAATAACTTGATGATTCAAAACTTTGCTGCCTTTGATACTCTCACCCAATGTTTTTCCTGAAACGGTCATTGTGTCCAGAAAAAGTGTTCCCTCTTTCTTTGCCAACTCGTTCAACACTGCCGAAACACCGCCTGCTTCATGCAAATCTTCAATATGCACGTCTGAAGCCGGTGCCAGCTTGGCAAGATGCGGAACACGTGCCGCCACCTCATTGATCCGTTCGAGCGGGTAATCCACACCCGCTTCATTTGCCAGTGCCAATGTATGAAGAACCGTATTCGTCGAACCGCCCAGTGCCATGTCAAGCGCAAATGCATTATCAATCGCTTTTTCAGTGACGATATCTCGAGGCTTTAAGTCCAGCTCAATCAATCTCATTAATTGCTTCGCAGACTTTTTAACAAATTCTTTTCTTTCCGGCGCTACAGCAAGAATCGTGCCGTTTCCCGGCAGTGCCAGACCAAGTGCTTCTGCGAGACAGTTCATCGAGTTTGCTGTAAACATTCCGGAACAGGAACCGCAAGTCGGGCAGCCAAATTGCTCCAGTTCCTCCAGCCCTTTTTCATCTATTTTTCCTGATTGATAGGCGCCGACTCCTTCAAATACCGTTGAAAGGGAAATTTTCCGGCCATCACTTGTCCGTCCGGCAGCCATCGGTCCGCCGCTGACGAAGATCGTCGGGATATTCAACCGCATCGCCGCCATCATCATTCCCGGGGTGATTTTATCACAGTTTGGAATACATACCATCCCATCGAACCAATGAGCAGAAATAACTGTTTCCACAGAATCAGCGATGATCTCACGGCTCGGCAGGGAGTAGCGCATGCCGATATGCCCCATTGCGATTCCGTCGTCAACGCCAATCGTATTCATTTCAAACGGTACGCCGCCCGCTTCACGAATCGCTTCTTTCACTATTTTTCCAAATTCCTGTAAATGGACATGACCAGGGACAATATCAATATATGAATTAACAACCGCAATAAACGGTTTATCAAAATCCTCTTCCTTAACACCTGCCGCACGAAGCAGGCTGCGGTGCGGAGCACGGTCAAATCCTTTTTTAATCATATTACTTCGTAGTTCTGCCAATTTAATGGACCTCCCTAAAAGAAGTTATCTGTAAATTCAAAGTATTGATTATTATAACATTAATTAATCAAGAATAATAGACCGATCTCTATTTAATATTTTCCTATTTTTAAAACTTCTATTCCATTATTAAAAAAATTTTTTTTCGCTTCCCAGCTTATTTTCACCCTTTTTAGCACAAAAAATAGCACGGTACCGAGAACGAGAAGGTATAGCAGATTGATCCCGGATTCGCTTATGGTAAAAAAGTTATAGACCGAACCGGATACTCTTAATTCAAGCTTTGCCTGTTCCACACCGAGAAAATGATAAAGCTCCTGTACCTGGTGTTTCCGTGTTTTTAATACATACCGCTTCGGAATATTGCACAGCAGCTGTTCCTTTTTCCCGTGCAAGATGATTTTCCCTTTATTTAACAGACACACATAATCACTTTATTAGGCGGCCTGATTCTAATAGTGATCCGATACAACGACAATATTTTCAGTTACATAATCTTTTATAATGCTCCAAATTTCGTCTCTGCTGTAAGTATCGAGGCCTGATACGGGTTCATCTAATACGGCAATTTTATAGTTTGGCATGAACAGCATGGCAATTAGCACGCGCCGCTTCGTTCCGCCGGATAAATATTTCGTTTTTTATGATAGTAATCTTGTAAATTGTATTTTTTCACATATTCATATGTATTTATTTTTAACTGAAAAATATCTCTTACTAAATTTAATTCCTCTGCCACGGTACTGTTTTTTCGTAACGTATTTTGCTGTATTAAAAAGCCGACTTCCTTTTTGATTTGCTTGTCCCCGGGGCGGAGATTATTCAATATTACTTGTCCATCAGTCCTTTTGCGCAGGCCGACAAGAATTTCAAGCAGCGTTGTTTTGCCGCTTCCATTCGGTCCGGCGACGAGATATACCCCCGGATCTTGAATCGATAAATCGATTTGATCTAAAATTTTTTGTTTTCCATACGTTTTTACCAAACCGCTTACTTCGATATTCAATAACGCAACCTCCCCACAATTTGGATAAAGTGAAACTTCCATCAATGGGGGTTTTCCCTCATCCCCCACTGATGGTTAGTCACGCAGAGCCTGATTGATTTTTCTAAGGGCTGAAGCCCTAAGAAAAACCTTATTTCACCAATCGGGCTTTTAGGGGCAGTTTATCCCCCGCCTAACTTGATTGGTTTCACCTCCAATTTTGAGGCGGGGGTATTACTGCCCCTTAATCTGCGATAAAAAGTTAAATTGCTTTTTCTGTTATAAATATAGTAACCTATGTATGGCAACGGGACAATTGAAATATTGGAAGATTACAAATTTTTTACTCTCCATTTATACTTTTTTAAACGAAAATCAAAACCACCCGTCTGAACAGGTGAGTTTGTTTTCTAATGTACATAAACAGCTCCTTTCCCAAAGCCACACGAAAAAGAGAGCGTATTTATCACGCTCTCCGTTTTTTACTTAAAGCAAAGCGGGCCTCGAATCTTTCTGATTAAAAAAACGCCGCTTGACTAGATGAATTTTTTTGTGCACAACATATCACCTGCAATGCCATCATGGGCAGGGTTCTTTTTATCACGAAAACACTTGTTTGGTCATATTAACGATTACAATGCAGCTATATACCGAGAACAACCTCATTAATTGCTATATTGCCAGACCCGCAAATCGGTTTACTATGGACGGATTGGTTATGTCCATTCCCATACTTGAAAAACGATCTGTTTCCTTCAGGAACTGTATTTGTTCGACAAGTGACTCCTTTATTTCTCCAGTATTCCATCAATACAGAAAAGATATAGTCCATAACCTTTTAAAAAACTATATCTAATAAAAATACAGAGATTGTTATGGCTGCAAATGTGTACACAAATATGAATATCAGCATTTTTTGTAAAGAATACTTTCTCTTTTTATAAGATAAGTAG
>JAGKQJ010000368.1 GCA_017898095.1 Bacillaceae bacterium Marseille-Q3522
TATAAAACTATTATACTCCTAATCAATCTTATACTCTTAAAATGGCTGCCCAATAGTACAATTTTTTAATGGGACTGGGAATTAGTAAAAAAACTTTAAAGGAGAACTTTATGAAATCAAGAATAATGAATCATTATTTTATTTTAGCGATAGCTGTTTTCTCTGTTTCAACTTCTGCGGTCATTGTAAAGCTTTCAAGTGCCCCTTCCGGTGTTATCGCGTTTTATCGCCTCTTTTTTTCGGTCATTATCATGTTACCTTTTGTATTAAAGTATATGTTCGAATTTCGCACTATTAAGAAAAAGGATTGGCTATACGCTTTTTTTGCCGGATTTTGTTTAGCATTCCATTTTATTTTATGGTTTGAATCTTTAAACTATACTTCTGTTGCCAGTTCGACTGTATTAGTGACGTTGCAGCCTCTATTTGCTTTCGCGGGAACATATCTTTTTTTCCATGAACGTTTCTCATGGAAAGCTATTTTCAGTGGAGCATTTGCTATTTTAGGGAGCATCATTATCAGTTGGGGCGATGTTCAAATCAGCGGAGCAGCGCTTTTTGGAGATCTTCTTGCCTTTATTGCTTGTGCTCTCATTACGCTTTATTTAATGATCGGCCAGGCGGTGCGAAAACGTCTTTCTCTTATCACGTATACATTTGTCGTTTATTTTTTTAGTATGATTACCTTGTTTGGTTATGTCCTATATCGTCAGGAATCGTTTTTTTTCTATGGCAGGAACGAATGGTTTTACTTTATTCTATTAGCTCTTGTACCAACATTACTTGGGCATACATTATTTAATTGGGCATTAAAATGGCTTAGTACTTCGACTATTTCGATGGCCATCCTCTTTGAACCTGTAGGTGCTGCGATATTAGCATATTTTCTTTTAAAGGAATATGTGCTCTGGAGTCAATTCGTTGGCGGGATTATTGTAATCACAGGGATAGCATTCTTTTTATTTGACAAAGAAAGAATGCCTTTATCGAATAAAGAATGATTTTTACTTTATACGTAAAGAAATATGAAAGTTAGAGTAAAATTAATGTGGGCAGTATTGTAACCCTTTATTTGGTAATTGTTCGATAGAACAATTACCAAATAAAGGGTCCACCAAGCGGAAGCGCGGTAGTGCATGAGGCAAATTAGATGAAAAA
>JAGKQJ010000369.1 GCA_017898095.1 Bacillaceae bacterium Marseille-Q3522
AGAAAGTCCCATCGAAACATGATACATTTTGGGGGGTTCTTTCATCTTTAAAATATATATAAAGGTTAAATGGATTTCTTGCAGGATCGAAGTAGTTAGTCATTAAGACTTTTTAAGGAAAAATCAACGTTTAGATGAAAAAAGGCCCATATCTTTTCTTGATCTTTTTGGGATTCCAGTATGATTTTTCTAAGTGGTGTTCTTTGATAATATTTACATATGAAAAGTTTAGGAGAAATCGGCTGGAGCAAGGGGGATAATGATGGACTCTGGACTTCTTAATGACTACGATCGGACGATAAAACGGAAAAAATACAACATGATGCTTAACATTTTAAGCGGTTACCGTTCTAATGTAAAAAAGGCAATCGAACAAGTCGAGGATGGCGAGCAAATTTTCCAGGGAGCAAATCGAAATTATAGCGGCGAATGGTATGGGCAAGCGGGAGAAGCATTTGAAGGGTTTACAGAAGAACTGCAGCGAGCAATCAACAGTTCCTATACAATTAGAGACGAACTGGATGAAGAAATTCGCGAAAAAATACAGCGGCTGCGCAGAAAGATCGAGGATCTGTCATGAGTGAAATTCAGATCAAAATCGGTGAGTTGGAAGCATTCGCGGATGAAATGAAAAAAGCGGAACAGAAATGTGAGGATGCACTTGATATTTTGGAGCATAGTTTAACTTCTTTATATGTTCTTTACCCCGGTGATGTTCCGGACTCTATTGAAGATTTAGATGCTGAATTCCGGCACTCTATTCAAATGTATCAAAACAAACTAATGGAAGCGAGAGAATTTATTCACTATACAGTTGCGGAAATGCTGGGTACGGATCAAGAGATAGCAGAAAAAAACCGCAATGGAATCGATGATTTCTTCAGCGGAATTTACGACGGGGCAGGAAGAGCCGTAGGCGATGCTGTGGAAGGATGGAAGAACGCTTATGAATTTAGCTTAAAACTAAACCCTGTCACAAAGTACCCCTATTCATTGTATAAGTTGCTCACCAATCGAGAGGAAGGTATGAAAGAAGCGTTTGAAACTGTCGCATTTTATCGCAGATTAAGGGGCAGTAATACCCCCTCCTCAAAATTGGAGGTGAAACCAATCAAGTTAGGCGGGGGATAAACTGCCCCTAAAAG
>JAGKQJ010000370.1 GCA_017898095.1 Bacillaceae bacterium Marseille-Q3522
ACGATGATGATTCCTGGGCAAGCTACAATGATTCCTAACTATTTAATTTTGAATTCAATGGGGTTAACGAATACTATGACAGGAATTATTTTACCCGGATTAGCCGGAGCTTTTATGATTTTCCTTTTTAGACAATTTATCGAAACAGTTCCTGATGATTTATTAGAAGCAGCAAAAATTGATGGAGCAGGACAAATAAGAATATTTATTCAAATAATTATTCCAATTTGTAAGCCGATTATTGCAGTCCAAGCAATTTTAGGAATTATTGGAGCATGGAATAGTTTCTTATGGCCGTTGATTGTTGCAAATACCGAGGATCTATACACATTAGCAGTAGGACTTTCCCTTTTAAAAGGACAAAATGTTTCCAATTTCGCACTTCAAATGGCAGGCTCATCAGTAATGATCGTTCCAGTAGTTATTGTTTTCTTGTTTTTCCAAAAATATATTGTCGAAGGATTTACTACATCCGGACTTAAATAATAGGAAGGAGGAAAATAAATGATTGAGCTAAAAGAAAGACAAATAATTATTGACGGAAAACCACAATTAATTATGAGTGGTGAAATCCATTATTTTCGATTAAATAAAGAGAACTGGCTTGATCGGATAATGAAACTTAAAAATGCTGGATGTAATACAGTTGCTTCTTACGTGCCGTGGTTATGTCATGAGCCAATAGAAGGACGTGTCGATTTAGAAGGAAAGACACGGCCCGAATTGGATCTGGGAGCATTTATCGATTTATGCATGGAACAAGGATTAATGTTTATTTTAAGACCTGGTCCATTTATAATGGCAGAATTAAAAAATGAAGGAATACCACATTGGATATATAATAAATACCCGAATGCTTGTCAGGTCGGTTGGGATAATAAAGGAACAACAACTGCAGCTTTAAATTATTTACACACCGGGTTTTTACAAGAAACGAAAAAATGGTACAAAACATTAATGGATGTCGTGCTATCAAGATTACATTGCAATGGTGGAAATATTATTGCTATTCAGTTAGATAATGAAATCGGGATGCTGCAGTGGGTTAGCAATAGTCCTGATTTGACAGATGAAACGGTGAATGATTTTGTACGTTGGTTAAATATTAAATATTCTAAAC
>JAGKQJ010000371.1 GCA_017898095.1 Bacillaceae bacterium Marseille-Q3522
GCTCACTTTTGTCCTTCCAAACGTCCTCGTACTTATATCCAGTAAGATTTTCAACTACTTCTCTTGTTTTTTGATTCACTGCGAGCTTAGAACCATTATTTTTTAATCTTTCAATTTCATTGACCAATATTTTATGAGTTTCTTTATTTAATTTAAAGGTGAAAACAATTAATATTGCCCCGACTAGAAGTATGGAAGCTCCAAATACTAATGTGTACACAATTGTTTGAACTGCTTCCGCTGTTTGTGTTTTTTCTCCAGCAACAAAACCGCCCCATTGTAAAATAAGCCCCACACAAAAAGTAGCCAGTGCAACAGAAGTTTTTCTAGTGAATGTCATAACTGCTGCAAATAATCCTTCTCTTCTTTGTTTTGTTACGATCTCATCAACATCTGGAATGAAAGGGAATACATTCCAAGGAGTAAAATCTAATATCGCTCTTCCGACTTGATAGAAAACTGATATCACTAACAACATTGCTATCATTGATTCAGGTTTCGTTAAATAAACGGTATAAAACGCTCCCAAACAAATAAGCATTAAAGAATATGAAATTTTATATAAATTACCCGGGCCTACTTTAATCATTAAAAATCCGGCTACAAGCGTAATAGGAATCCCAATTATACTTAACGATAATAAATCTCCGGCCAGTGAAGATGAAATATTAAGGGCAAATACACAGAAGTATACAAAAACAGCATTAAATACATCTTTTGCAGTAAATGATAATAAATAGATTCCTAAATGTTTACGAAAGCTTTTTATTTTCAAAGTAGTTCCATATGATTTTAATACTTCTACAATGGTTTTAAGTGTTTCTTTAAGACTTTTTTGCTTTTTAGATTTGGCTATTAATTCTTTTTCTTCTTCAGGTGTAAGCGTTTTTTCCCAAGTTACTTTGTAAGAGATAAATATACATACTGCAAATATTATTGAAAAGAAAACACCATTGACAAAATAAGCATACGCATTATTTTCACCAAAGTAAGCAATTAATCGTCCAGGAACAAAAGTTGCTAAAAATACGCCTGTGCCCGACATAAACATTCTTGCCGTTGATAACTTAGTTCTATCATTAAAATCTTTTGTCATTTCAGATGGAAGTGTCTCCCAT
>JAGKQJ010000372.1 GCA_017898095.1 Bacillaceae bacterium Marseille-Q3522
ATGTTAAAATCTAAATCAGAATTATGAAGATCTCTAAGATTTTTGAATATTACTTCAAAAGTATTTCCTCCATCCCTTAAAATTCTTCTTTCATTATGTTGCTTGAGGTTACCATCTATAGTAATTTGAAACCCTTTAATATTATAAAAAAGACACTTTTTCATAGTATCAACGGTTAAATTGTAGCCATTTGTTGTCATAGCAGCTCCATACTTTACGTTATTAGAATCGCAAATGTTTAAGAATGCTTTTGATAACTCTTCAATTACATCGAAAGCTAATAATGGCTCACCTCCAAACCAATCAACAAAAAAATCGTCAATTAATTTCGCTTTTTTTTCTACAAATTTAATCACTCCTTTACGTAATTCTAGGGGCATAGAACCACGCAAAAAAGACTCGTAGCAATATATACATCGAAAATTACACTGTTCAGTAGGCATTATTGTTAAAAATAGAGAATCTGTTCTGTGTATTCCGGTTCCATGTAAATAAGTAGCTCTATTGAATTCATCTATGTTTTCTTCAATAAGAAATCCTCCTTCTATTAAATCTGCAATAACACCTTCAGGATTTTCAATTTCAACTCCAGTTTTTCTTAAAACTCTATTAGCAATTTCCACATTTTCATTTGATACTAATCCAAAGGCACCTGTGTATAAATTCGTTATTAGAAATTCACCTGCATCTCCTCGAGCTTTAACATTAAACCTACTTGGTACATATTTTGTTTTCATTTTACCACTCCTTTAACAATATTGTATTTTTTATTCTGAAAATCTTTCAAATACTTTCTTTTGAGTGATTATAGATGTATAGTGTAATTAACTTTAAGTGTAAAATATTCCAAAAAGTATATATTCTATGGTTTCTGCATTCTCTTTTTAGATCCAACAGAAAAAATTGATCAATACTTCACATAATATGGATTATAAAATCAAACAACCCATGGCCAACCATTAAGGAGTGAAATGAATAGAAAGATCATTTTTTCTTCGCCTCTTATTAATTATCCCCGAAAACTGAGTTAACTTCTAATCTTGTAAATGACATTATTATTCATAAAAAAGATAAGAATCCCTATCTTGCCTATTACTTAAATATTTTCTA
>JAGKQJ010000373.1 GCA_017898095.1 Bacillaceae bacterium Marseille-Q3522
CGGCAAAGTTTCTTTTATGCAAGCTTTCAAGTGAACTCGTTTCAGCTAGCTCAAAACTCGGGGAATCAGGTGGGGACTCTACCCCACCTGATTAAAAAATCCCGCCTCGTTTCACACAAAGAAGGATTTTTATACTTGGATTTTTCAATTACCTTTTTACCACAAGTGTACCGGCGATCGCATCGTGTAAACCTTGTTTTTTTGGATTAAAGGCAATCATAATATAACCGATACATAGGAGAAAGGAAGACAGGCTCTTCGCAGCGAATCTCCCTATTCCGTGCCAAAAGGATATTCTGTTTCCTTCTAAATTAGTTACTTTTAAATCTAACAGTTTCTTTCCTACAGATGCCTGCAAAGATGAACATTCCAGTCCGGCAAAATAGGCGGCACTTACAATCCAGCCAGTAATAGAACATACAATGATAACTTTAAAGAAGAAGGATATAACTGCCCATGCTTCTGCTTCTGTCATATAATATTCTTCGTAATACTCCAAATTCGTGAGTACATAAGCTGCATCTTCCGAAATAATCATAAAAAAAAGAATAATAATATAGAAAATTATAGATAACCCAAAACTAAGAATCATGCTGTCGATTAAATTAGCTACAAATCTTAACCAGAACCCTCCATATTCATTAGTCTCGGCAGCTTTTTCTCCTTGAATATTCATTTCCACGATATTCCCCCCAGTCGTTCATTGATTTTAAATATGCCTTTAAAAAGCATACCAAAAGAAGCACCATATTAAAATACTCCTATTTTCTTATTTTTGTAATCTTTCACGATATTTTCATATATCGCGGATATTTTGTGAATGAATGAATTTTAGCTGGACGTTTTTCCGGATCCATCATACAATACAAACGGAGTAATATTCTCATAGTGAACATAATTCAGTAAACTAACAACGTCCGGATTAGAAACTCTCACCTTCGTTTGCTTTAGTGACTGGAATATAACTATAAAGAATTAAATGATAAATGAAGAGGTGCTAATGTAAAATATGAAAGGGACAGCTATTCTTTTTCAAGAGGATAACAAAGTAACAATTGTGGAGAATCTCGATCATTCCGCATTTTCAGAATTAAAAAAGCAGTGCGGG
>JAGKQJ010000374.1 GCA_017898095.1 Bacillaceae bacterium Marseille-Q3522
CTAATAGTACTAGTTCTTTTAAGCGGTTTTTTTTATCAAATAGTGAAGGACAGATATTTTTTAAAAAAATATAAACCTCTTGGTAATTTGGAGGAAATAGATGGGAAAATGATGCATTATCATTGCATCGGAAACGGACATCCTATTGTCGTATTAGACAGTGCACTTGGCGGTAATTGTTTAGACTGGAGTTGGATTCAGGCTGAAATAGCAAAATATACGAAAGTAGTTGCTTATGACCGTGCCGGTTACGGGTGGAGTGAACTGACCGGAACCAGGCGCAGCAGTGAAACTATCGTTGAAGAATTAAGGAAATTATTGCAAAAAGCTAAACTTTCTCCGCCATATATTTTAGTCGGGCACTCTTTTGGCGGGTTAAATATGCGTTTGTTCCAACAAAAATATCCCGGTGAGGTTGCCGGGATGATCCTAATTGATTCGACCCCGGAAAAATTGTTTACTGACATGCCCAATGAAACGAGAAAAAGTTATTTTAGAGATAGAAAAATGCTGAAAGCAGCTAAATTTTTAGCTTCGTTTGGGATTTTAAGATTGATAAAAATGCCGGTAGGATACTTTCAGCTGCCGGAAAACAAAAAAGTGATTGCAAAAGAAGCGGGTTACCAGACAAAGGCGTATCTGACTGCATACAATGAAATGTCTTCGTTAGAAAAAAGCATTTCTCAAGTGACAACAGGAAAAGGAAAGTTGGACATTCCTCTTTACGTCATTAGCAGAAAGAAATTTACCGGCAGATCCTTATCCGAAGATGCAAAGGTAAAAGCAGAAGAAGCCTGGCACAAGCTGCAAAGCAATATTGCTGAAATCTCTGAAAAGGGCAGGCATATCACCGCTGAAAATAGCGGTCATTATATTCACTGTGACGAACCGGAACTAGTAATCGGACTTCTAAAGGAAATGATTGCGGAAACGAAACTGAAAAGATAGAAGGCTGCAACTGTAAAAAATCCCGTCCTTAAAACAGAAGTGGGATTCAGTCTTTTTATGAATATTAAATAATATGTGAGTAACTAATTGGTGACTTTATTTATTCACTTTTAAAACTATCCTACTTTCAATTACTACTATAT
>JAGKQJ010000375.1 GCA_017898095.1 Bacillaceae bacterium Marseille-Q3522
CTCTTATCACCCTAGAAATACTTCAGTTCATCTACTATATCTATTAACTTATAATTCAAATTATAGAGAGATCAACTTGAATGGAAGAAGTTTCTTTCCGCTTATGTTAATTTTTTTTAATAATTTTGAATTACATATTGTTGATGTTTCGCTACTATGGATCTTACTACTAACTCTTGGTAGAGTGGTGTTACTTCTAGCTGGAACAGGCATCGGTGCAATTCTATTAATCGCTATTTTTGCAGTTGGAATTCACTTTATTGCGCAAAAAGCTAAGATGGGTAAAGGTGCCCTTACGGCTTGGTAGTACCTTTAAAAATCGGGGGGGGGGGGGGGCTGGTTGTAATAATAATCAGCTCCTTGACCCTAAAAATCATTAACGGAAAAGGTGTTAGTATGAAAAATATTCTTTATCTAGAATTGAAAGCGATATATCGGGAGTATAGGCAATCTCAACAAGTATCATTTCAAGAAGTTTTATTTGCTCTTGTATTTTTAATGTCGCTTACATTTGTTTTTTTTCTGTTAAACAAAATAGACATTAATACTTACATTGTGCTTAATGCCGTGACTTTATTATTTGTTTTACTGGCTGTCACCTTAAAAAAGGATCATTTTTATGATTTTATAAAGGCAGGCAAGCTTCATAAGCTTAAAATATTTCCTAGAAATTATATTCTTTATACTTTTTTAAAAGGGATCAAATACGAAGTCATCTTTTTTGTAGAACTTGCTGTTGTATTATTATTAATTGTAATCCCTATCATTTTGGGTGGCTATTCTTTTTTTCCCACATTCTTTTATGTACTTTTTATTAGTTTCGCTTTCATGTGTTTTAGAAATATTGCTTTGATCATCACGTCGATTCGTTTTTCTCCTATTTGGCAATACCTATTAATCCTAATGAAATCAATTTTTCTAAGTCTGCTCTTTATCACTATCTCATATGTTATACAATGGTTCTCAAATTTTGAAGGTGACTTACTGGATGTCTTTAATCAAATACAAAATTGGCAACTCATCAATCTAATAAGTGAGATAGCACAGCAAAATATCGTTAGTATTAACTTAATTACC
>JAGKQJ010000376.1 GCA_017898095.1 Bacillaceae bacterium Marseille-Q3522
GAAAATAACTAAACTTAATAGAATAATTGGCCCTAATACGAAAAGAATTCCCATAACCGTAGTTAGAAGATCGCTTGCTTTAAATGGCATCTTTACACCGCCTAGCGTTCCTCCTTCGACATTAGGAGGCTTATTTTGTTCCCCCTCTTTCCCGTATTCTGATATTGGTATCAAACCAACGTCAGGATTTCCGATGAGATCGTATTTCATATCTTCGCCTGGAATAACAATCTTTTGATCACTTGCTTCAACTGTTCTATATTCTTCTCCACCAACAATTACCCTCACTTTTCCTGCTGTTGGAGTATCCCACGTGTATTCATAGTCTCCATCTTCATTTCTATCCCATTCTCCACCTTCTAGCTCCGGTATAGGTTCTTCTAATGTTGTAACTTGTACCGTCACACCTTCACTTTCTATATTGGTAGTAGATTCAGTTTTTAGTGTATATTCGTATTTTGACTCTGGTTTTACTGATAAATCGTTAAAATATGTTCCGTTTGTTTCAAAAAGCGGTGTCTCAGCAGCAAAAACTTTATCAGTAAAAAAAAGATTTTCTAGAAAAAAAAGATTTTCTAGTAAGCCAGTTTCTGAAATTTCGTCTCTATAAATATTAACGTGATGAAAAACATTATCATCTGGTAAACTCCAAGATAGATTTACTCTATTGTGAGTAGCTTCTGCCTTAACATCTGTTACATCTTCAGCTGCTCTTATTTCTTGTGGAGTTGTGAATTCTTTTGTAATCCCGATGGTCTCAAAATCATCTGAATATATAGCAGTAACTTTATAATTGTAAGTAGTGTCATAATCAACAGTATTATCTAAATACGTTGATATTGATTGATCAACTCTTTTCAAGAATGCTCCATCACGATATATATTTGTTCCTACAAAATCTGGATTATCATCTGGCAAACTCCAAGTTAAATGAGTAGATTTTTCGCTATTAGAATACGAAACATCAAAATTAGTCAATTCCTCATGGTCAATTATCTTTAACTTTTCGTATACATCAAATTCATATATAAAGAGCCAACTTGGTTGATTGTTCATAATAACTATTTTCTTAACA
>JAGKQJ010000037.1 GCA_017898095.1 Bacillaceae bacterium Marseille-Q3522
CCCTATTTCACAAAATTTTTTTGCCCATATTTTACACATTCCTCTTTACAAACATAGATAAATACTTGTATGATAGCATTTGTTGTACGTGGTTCGAAACCATCCCACGAAAAAAAACTAAGGGGCGATAGAAATGAAATTAAAAACGTTGATTGTAAATGGAATTATTGCAGCACTCTATATTGCTGTGACTTTTTTCATTCAGCCATTTGGCTTCACGAACATTCAATTCCGGCTGTCGGAGATTTTTAACCATCTTATTGTATTTAATAAGAAATATTTTTTCGGCATTGTACTTGGTGTATTTTTAGCTAATTTATTTTTTTCACAGATAGGTGTCCTTGATCTTATTTTTGGAACAGGACAATCAGCACTGGCCTTATCTGTTACGATCCTGACCGCGCGGTTCGTTGATAGTATAAAGGCACGTATGATCATCAATACAATTGTTTTTACGATTACGATGTTCCTGATTGCAATTGAACTAAACATTGTTTTTGAACTCCCTTTTTTCCTTACCTGGCTGACAACGGCAATTGGAGAATTTGCAGTCATGTTAATTGGGATACCAATTATGTTGTATCTTCATAAACGAGTTAATTTCACTAAGTTGATTGAGAAATAATAGATTTGCTTTTCACTAATACGCATTTGTAAGCCAAAAATTATCCATATCATGAATGTTGACGTTATATGTTCTTAAGTGATCTGGCCCAGAATCCTTACGAGGACTGGGCTGGTTTTATAGAGTGAAATAAATGAAACCATTTTGTGCACACCGAAAGCAACAAAGCTATCTTCTTGACTGCCTTATTATTCTAGTGATAAGATGCAAATAATTCGTAGTGTACATCGGGCTTTCCCAACAAAAAATGTTGCAAGGAGGAAAGACATATGGATTTAAAATCTGTAAAAAAATTACCTGAGTTCATTCAAGTTGAAATAGACAATTTACAAAAACAAGTTTCCCCATTATTGAAAAGAAACTTTAGCTTTACGCTTATTGCCGCATTACTTGTGAGCTCCTCACTAGTGAACCTATTTTTTATGCTTTTTATTGAAAAGGCAGGATTTGATCAAGCTTTGATTCTCGGTCTTTTTGCTATTCTTGGCGCGGCTGGTTTTGCTTTCTTTAAAGAAAGCCGGGTTGTTAAAAAAGCAATTCTTATCCGGAGTCAGCAATATATTTTAAAGAGGATTCACAATAGTTCAGTATTGCCGGAAACACGGAAAAATAATTATGTAAAATGGATTAAAGCGCAGCCTTTTAGCAGTATGAACCTTTTCTTTGAATTTTTAAAGGAAGAAGAACAACGAAAGCAACGGCTGGCCTAATGTATAACATCAAGCAAGTGGAAGATATTCTTTGCCTACTTCCCTTAAATATACTTTTTTTGAATATTCACCCGGATACTCCGGATTTTTTCACAGTATCCTTTTTTCATCAGGATTAGTTTATGCTGATTTTCGACAATAATGTCCGCGCTTCTTTTTATCTCATAAAAATCTCCCCGCCTTATAGAGTTGATTTTCCTTACTTTTATTCCTTCATATATGGTAGTCGTTGTATAGTTATTCCCATTCCCGGAAATGTTAAGTACAATTACATCTTTACGGGAGGAAGACGATGAGCGATTCATCCTATACGATGCCGCAATTTCCTGAATCCTATTGGCGGCAAGAGACATTCAATGATTTTGAAAAATTATCCCAAGATCTTACTGTTGACGTTGCCATCGTCGGAGGGGGAATAACCGGGATCACTGCCGGCTATTTACTAAGTCAAAAAGGAGTGAAAACGGCGATTCTTGAGGCAGGGAAAATATTGAACGGAACAACAGGCCATACAACTGCAAAAATAACCTCCCAGCACGGTTTGATCTATGATGAATTGATCCAACATTTTGGCGAGGAAAAAGCGAAGCTCTATTATTTTTCGACGGATGACGCCTTGCGGTTTATTCAAAAAACGGCCGCAAATAAGAATATCAAATGTGATTTAACGGAGGAAGACGCCTATATTTATGCCGTTACGGACAAATATGTTAGCAAAATCGAGAAGGAAGCGGAAGCTTATCAAAAGCTTGGCATACCCGGAGACCTTGTATCAACGATTCCTTTCGATATTCCGATAACAGCCGCTCTTCAGATGAAAAAGCAGGCACAATTTCATCCGCTAAAATATTTAAAAGCGCTGATCGGCGATTATCTGCAAGCCGGCGGCGTTATTTTTGAACAGACAACGGCAATGGATATCGTTGAAGATGCTGCGCCGCAAGTCATTACACAAAATGGCTATAAAGTATCTTGCCAATATATCATTTGCGCAACTCATTTCCCTTTTCATGATAAAAAGGGCTTCTATTTTGCAAGGATGTACCCGGAAAGATCCTATGTCATTGCCATAAAAGCGAAGAAAAACTACCCCGGAGGAATGTACATAAGTGTCGATGAACCGACACGTTCGCTGCGCTCGTCTCCTTTCGGGGACGAACAGCTTATTCTTGTCGGCGGCGAAAGGCATAAAACCGGTCAGGGCCCGGATACCCTTCTCCACTATCAAGCGCTGGAAGCTTTTGCAGAAACAACGTTTGGCATTAAGGAATATCTCTATCGCTGGAGTGCGCAGGATTTAACGACGCTTGATAAAATTCCTTATATCGGAGCGGTAACAGCAAATTCCCCAACTATTTTAGTCGCAACCGGCTACCGTAAATGGGGGATGACAAATGGAACTGCCGCTGCCATGCTTCTTGCTGATATCATCCTTGATAACGATAATCCGTATAAAGAATTATTTACTCCTTCCCGCTTTCAACCCGATCCAAGCTTGAAAGAATTTGTCAGCATCAATACAAATGTTGCGGGACAACTTTTAAAAGGAAAGCTTGGCTTTGTGCGGAAAACAGCGGATGACCTCGAGAAAGACGAAGGTGCTGCAGTTATTTTCAATGGTAAGAGGGCAGGTGCCTACAAAGATTTAGAGGGAAAGCTGCATATCGTTGATACAACCTGTACTCATCTCGGTTGTGAATGCGAGTGGAATCACGGTGACCGGACATGGGATTGTCCCTGCCACGGCTCTCGCTATTCTATTGACGGTGCTGTTATCGAAGGGCCGACAGAAAAACCGTTAAAGAGGTTGAAATAAAGCTTCCTTTACACTCAGCAAATTTTTTTATCTTTCAGTGCTTTTTATGGTTCACACATCTTGAAGGGCAAATATGTTCTTCCCATCCAGTGGAGTATTTCTTTCAGCTTGCAAAAAACAGGTTTACTCGAACAGTACTTACTGTCCGGAATAGCTAAAAATAACGAAGGCTGTTCAAAACACCCGAGATCTTGGTCTTTTTGAACAGCCTGTACAACCTTCTAATGAAACTCTACATCGATTTTTCTGCGGCTTTTTTGTTCCATTTTTGGCATTGTTACAACCAATACACCGTTTTTGTAGGACGCCCGCACACCTTCTGCCGACACTGCTGACGGCAAAGGGACGGTCCGGTGAAAACGGCCGGTAAAACGTTCTTTGCGATACAGTTCTTCATCTTTGACTTCCTGTGCCCGTTGAATCGTTCCGCTGACGGTTAAGCGATTATTCTCCACTTCAATGTTGACATCTTCCTTTTTTTCCAGGCCAGGAATGTCACATGATACGATCACTTCCCGATCCGTTTCCTGAACATCCACCCGTACTCCGCCAAACTCCCGGCCTTCTTTAAAAAACGGGAAATCGCTAAAAAAACGATCGAAATCCCTTTTGACATTGTCTAATTGCCGGAATGGGTCATAAGGAATTAAAGACATAACAATAACCTCCTTTTTCATTTTCGAATATATCTTTTGTTATTAGGTGCAAATTATTCCTCTGTTTTCATCCTAAAAACAGGATAGTTGACAATCATCCTTTTTGTTATGAAATAATAAGAAATAAAAAAGTGCTGATATAGGGAATCGCTTTCGATTCTAGAAAAACAGCATTGTCCGCTTAAAGGCTAAACAGTGCCGTATTGTTATGAAATCATCCTATTCAAGAAAAACTTACCTAAAAGGCACTCAAAATCAACGAAAAGCTTTTTACAATTTTTCATTCATCGCCCAAAAAATGAGATGTGGAAAAATTAATTCATTCCCTTCCGAAAATAAAAAAACCACCGCAAATTTAACAGCTGCGGCAGTTATTTTCATCCTATTTATTGAAGATCTTGTTGGTTGCTGGTCAATTGGAGTGTGGCTGTTTTTAGCTGTCCTTGTCTGTAATACTCAACTGTTGCTTCATCCCCGACTTTTAGTTTTGAATAGAGTGATTTTCGCAACTCTGCTGCATTTGAAATTTTTTCTCCATTAAGTGATACAATCACATCCTGAATTTGCAGGCCTGCCCGGCTTGCTGCAGAATTCGGGTCAATTTGCATAATCATGACCCCGGTTGTTACGTCATTTGGCAGGTCTTGCAAATAAACCCGCGGGACTTCTTCAAGGTTTGCCAGGCTGACACCCATATATGGACGGACTACTTTTCCGGTTTCAATAATTTGATTGACAATCGGAATTAAATCATTAGCTGGAATTGCGAAGCCCAATCCTTCAACACCGCTTTGTGCAATTTTCATACTGTTAATGCCGACTACTTGGCCGGAAGCATTAATTAACGCACCGCCGCTGTTGCCGGGATTAATCGCTGCATCTGTTTGAATAACGTTCAATTCCCATTCCCCCGCAGAGGTAGAAACCGGAATACTGCGATCTACCGCACTTACAATCCCTTGAGTCACTGTCCGGGATAAGTCGAGTCCGAGCGGGTTGCCGATTGCCCATACTTGATCGCCGGGTCTTAATGTGGACGAATCGCCAAATTGCACAACGGTATCAACATATTTTGCGTCAATCTCTAAAACTGCCAAATCGGTTAAGGCATCTGCACCAACTAATCTAGCGGTAGTTTTTTCACCATTATAAAGGGAGATGTTAATTTCTTTTGCACCTTCGACAACGTGATTATTTGTCACGATAAAAGCGGAATCCCCTTCTTTTTTAAAAATGACACCGGAACCAGATCCGGTTTCTACCATTTGCGATTGATTGTATCCAAACTGACTTTGCTGCTGAACATTCTCTACTCCGACAATTGCTTTTGAAACACTTTCAACAGTATCTGCAACCGTTCCGGAGCTTGCAGCAGTCGGAACGGCCTGAACGCTGGCAACAGGCTGGTCAGCATTAGAGGCACCATTGCTTGCTGTTGCCGAAAGATTGTTTATGTCGAGTTGTGAAGCTACAGTTAATGTTAAAACAGAGCCAATCACTGCTGCAGCAATATTGCTCATAAAACCTTTGTACTTTTTCGGCCGACTCTTTTTGTCTGACCTTTGTTGTGGTTGTTGTTGATTTTCTTGTTGCTGATTTTCTTGTTGCTGATTTTCTTGTTGCTGATTTTCAAACATTTCAGCAGTTTCTTTTGTTTCATTTTCATTTTCTATTTCAACTGTTTTATTTTGTTTCAATGTGTTTACATTTTCTTTTGCAACTGTTTCCATCGTGTCTTGGTTATTCGTTTCAACTGTTTCGCTTGCTTCCATTGTGGTTAAATTTTCTTTTTTTACTGTTTCACTTACATCAATTGTATCCATAGGAACTTCTTCATTTTGATTATCAGTTTCTTCAAGATTTTCTTTTGCACCTGCGACTTTTTCCTTTTCCTCTTCAAATCCGCTCATCGTTCATTTCTCCTTTTTCTTCTTGATGCTTTTATCTTACAAGCGAATTATGACCAATATATGAACGATTGATTACTAGGAATGAAAATAACAGGAAAAAAAAGATGACTTTTCATGAAGGAAATATGTAATATATAGAATCATGTCGAGAATGCGCTTTCAATTAACAACGAAAAGTACTGTCTCATTAATTTTGCATAGAGGGTCTGTTCATTTATTTTAAATTTAAATGTTTTATTCTACTAATTTCATAGATTACTTCAGGCATAACAAGCATCTTCTCTGAATATAAGGATTCGATAATTTTCATCTGGTTCACCCAAGCAAAACTGGATAAAACGTCAGTGTTAAAAAGAATAGGAGTGCTAGTCAACATAGTCTTTCATCCCCTCCTCACAGACAACATCAAATAAATCGGCATCAAGCAGCAGTTCTTCATAACGTGAATATGTGATTAAATTTTTGCCTAAGGCTTTCTGAGCTTTTTCAACATAGTCAGATAAAATTACATTTTCATTGCTTGGAACATAAAGAGAGTCATCATATCCGTGTTTTCTTGCGTTCACTCTTATCCCTGGGAAAAATTTCTCTTTCGATTTTTCATCGATGATTTTTAGTTGTTGCAAGCGCACTAACATTGCATAATGACTTACACTAAATAATTGTTCTAAATAAATTACATCAGCCAAATCTGCTTTGCTAATATCTTCTCTCCTCTTCCCTAAATGAAACTTGATAGCTTCTTCCGGCATTAAAAATTGCACGGCAAATAAATCCGCAAGTAATTCCGACTCATTTTTTGCATCAAAATGCCCTGCTTTACAAACTCTGGACTCTAAATTTTCATCATATTCACTATGATAGAATTCATGCGCTAGCGTGAAATTTTGATGTCCTGTTGTTTTTCTTGTATTAATTACAACAACCTTTGTATTCTTATATTGTAAGAAAATTCCTGAAACATCACTCTCCAAAGGTTTTTTTATACATGAAATTTTGGACATTTTATATAATCTATCCATGCTTATTGGTTCTAAGAGACCGATTCCATATTTTTGACGTGCTTCCGTAGCAAGTATCCTTGTCTTATTGTAAATAACAGCGTACATTTACTTTTCCCCCAGCAATTCAGAAAGTCCATATAAATTTTTAGCAAACCTTCTTGACCAAGTAACTATTTCTAAATCTTCAGTATTCAAGCCACTTGCTCTGAATGCAGTTATTACATTCTCTTCTTTTTCTGTATCATCACTTAAAAAAAACATGAGTGTATATCCTTACAATTCAGCTAGTTTATAAAATTACTTGCCGGTTGGCAATCACAGGCAGATCTTCTCCATTCATGACACGAATTAGATTCTCCGCGATTATTACAGATGTTTTTTTCGCTGCCTCGATGCTAATGCCGCCAATATGGGGACTTACCGTGACTTGATTTAATTGAAAAAATGGATGGTCCTTAGGAGGCGGTTCATCCGAAAAAACATCAATACCCGCACCAAGAATCTGGCCATTTTTTAGGGCACTCACTAAATCCGCTTCCTTGATAATCCCTCCCCTTGCAGTATTGATGAGAACAGCTGATTTTTTCATCAGGGAAAAATACTTTTGGTCAATGAGTTGATCTGTTTCTTTTGTTAAGGGAATATGCAAACTGACAGCATCACTTTCACGAAACACGCTTTCTAATTCCGTTGTCAATTCAATATGAAGTTGTTTTGCTAATTGCTGTTTTTCATCCGTTATCGTTCTTACATAAGCGAAAACCTTCATGTCAAACCCGTTTGTGGCAATTTTTGCGACTTTCTGTGCGATCGAACCAAAACCGACAAGACCAAGTGTCTTATTTTTAAGTTCATACGTATACTTTCCATTTCGGATCGAGTAATTTCCCTTTCTCGTTTCTGTATCCAGCAAGACAGTTTTTTTCATAACAGCTAGTAATAAGCCTATTGCATGCTCTGCTGTTGCCTGACTGTTTATTTTCGGAGCATGGAGTACGGCAATGCCTTTTTTTGTTGCATAGTCGACATCAATATTATCCAATCCGACTCCGCTTCCTGATATTACTGTCACATGATGGCATTGATCCAAAATTGCCGGTGTAATCTTTGCCGGTGCCCGAAGCAGGATTGCTTTTACATCCGGATGATCTTGCAAATATGCAATGATTTCAGCCTCATTATATTCTGCAAATTTCTTTACTTTCGCGTGACGATTTAAAATTTTCTCCCCGTCTGGATGATACATATTTAAAATTTGAACAATCAAATGACCACTTCCTAAAGGAAAAGTTGTTTTCAAGAAAAAAAGTAGAATTATCCACTCTGAATTTTTAAAATTAGTCAACAGCGATTTTCCCCATGATCTTTCCAGGCTTGAAAGGTTACGGCCTTTAACTCTAAAGCGTAGCGTAGGCGGGGATAGAGCCCCATCTGATTTCTCAGGTTCCTGCGCTTGCTGAAAAGCGCTCACTTTGCTGCCGTTAGAGTTGAAGATTTTCAATAATTGTCGTAATGCCCTGGCCCCCGCCGATGCAAAGCGTGACTAAACCGTATTTTTCTCCTCTTTGTTCCATCTCATGGAGAAGCTTTGTCATTAGAATTGCTCCTGTCGCTCCGATCGGGTGACCAAGGGCAATTGCGCCTCCATTGACGTTCACTTTTTTTATGTCCATACCTGCCTCACGAATTACCGCGAGCGCCTGGGCGGCAAATGCTTCATTTAATTCAATCAAACCAATGTCTTCGGTTGGTAATCCACATTGTTTCAAAGCTTTTAATGTTGATGTAACCGGGCCGATCCCCATAATTTCCGGAGAAACACCGCTGACCGCATGGGCTATGATTTTCGCTTTCGCTATTAATCCATATTCGTTCATTTTCGCTTCTGTCATGAGCAGAACTGCTGCGGCACCATCATTGCGGCCGCTTGCATTTCCTGCAGTTACAGTACCGTTTTCTTTAAAAACAGCTTTTAGCTTTGCCAGCTTCTCCATGGTCGTTTTTCTTGGATGTTCATCCGTTGCAAATGTAACGGCATCTTTCTTCCGGGGCACGTTAATGGAGACGATTTCGTGTTGAAATCTGCCGGATTCGATCGCAGCGTAAGCAAGTTCCTGGCTTCGCAAAGCAAATTCGTCTTGTTCTGTTCTTGAAATCCTGTATTTTTCCGCTAAATTCTCAGCTGTCAGTCCCATTGTAAGCGGACCGTATTTTTCAATTGGCTGTGAACATGGCTGGCTTTCCGTATTCGGATCTAAAAGAAGGCTATTGCCGGATTGGAGCCCATAGCGGGCACTTCGAATATAATATGGGGCTGTGCTCATGCTTTCCGCTCCTCCTGCGATGACAACCTGCGACAGCCCAAGCCTTATTTGCATGTCGCCATTGTTAATTGCCTGAAGCCCAGAACCGCACTGACGGTGAACGGTATAGCCGGTCGTTTCCACAGGCAAACCGGCTCTTAATGCAGCAAGTCTTGCTAAATTGGACGTGTCTGCACTTTGCTTTGCCTGACCGAAAATCACTTCGTCTACTTCCACTTCCTTGTTGGTACGATTTAAAACTTCCCTTATTACTTTCTCAGCAAGCACATCCACTGTAATATCCTTTAATGTTCCCCCCATTTTCCCAATTGCCGTCCGCACAGAGTCAATGATATAAACCTGATTCAATTGCTTTCCCCCCATTTAAGAAATTTCCCGCTTCAGTTCATTGGCAATAATATTTCGTTGTATTTCAGAAGTACCCTCATAGATTTTCGTAATTCTTGCATCACGATAAAATCTTTCGATCGGGTAATCTTTCATATAACCGATTCCTCCATGAATTTGCATCGCCAAATCGGCAACTTTGTTGTATACTTCAGAGGCAAATAATTTGGCGATTGCCGCTTCTTTTACGACTCGCTTTTTTTGATCTGTCATCCATGCTACTCGGTACGTCATTGATCTTAAAACTTCGATCTGCATGCTTATTTCCGATAGCATATGTTGTACTGCCTGGATCTCGATGATTGGTTTGCCAAACTGTTCCCGTTCTTGTGCGTGTTGCAGCGAGTACTCCAGCAGTTTGATGCAGGAGCCTAAATTTCTGGCCGCCAATCCGGCACGGCCGTTGGCCAGTATCTTTAACGCGTTGATATAACCTTGGCCTTCAGCTCCAAGGACATTCTCGGCAGGTACCTCCAGATTGTCAAAAAACAGTTCTGCAGAATGAGAACCTCTTAAACCCATTTTTTCCTCTACTTTTCCTAAAATAAAGCCGGGATAGTTCTTTTCCACAATAAATGAAGTAATTCCTTTTGCCCCTTTTGAACGGTCCGTAACAGCCATTACTGTAAAAACATCAGCCTCTGTCGCGTTCGTGATGTAATGCTTTGAACCATTAATAATATATTTATCTCCTTTTCTGAGGGCGGTTGTTTTTAAATTTGCCGCGTTGGAACCGGCACTTGGCTCCGTCAAAGCAAATGCACCAATCCATTCTCCGGCTGCCATTTTTGGCAAATATTTTCGTTTTTGCTCCTCTGTCCCTATTTCCACAATACCGACAGAGCCGATCCCGGTATGAGCACCTATTAATGTGGTATAACCATTATGAGTTTTCCCTAACTCTTCATAAACCGCACATTTTCCGACCATATCTAAGCCAAGGCCGCCGTACTCTTCCGGAATACTCAAGCCGAACAGGCCCAGTTCTTTTGACATTTCGATGATTTTTTCCGGAATCTTATCCTGTTCCTCAATAACCATTGCATATGGTTCTACTTTCGTTTTCACAAATCTTCCGACACTTTGTTTCAATAATTCTATCTCTTCAGAAAAATCAAAGTTCATTGTCGACTTCCTCCTTTATTTTGAAGTGTTTATCGTTAAGTGTCTTATTTTTCAGCGGTTCGGTTATTAACAAAGTATTATCCATAATTTGTTATTCACTGATAAATAACTTATTTTTCAACCTTACACTTTTCGTGTTTACCGTACTCCGTTCATTTTCAATCCATACCGATTGAGGAGCCTGCGTGTTTAAAACTTTTAAGGGTAATAAGTTTACTTTTGTCGAAACTCTGCCTGCCTTTTTTCCAAAAATGCCAATGTCCCTTCCTTTTTATCCTCTGTAGCAAAGGCAATGGCCTGGGAGAGCTTTTCGATTAACATCGCTGTTTCCAGATCGGCATCGTACCCGTTATGGACTGCCAGTTTCGCCAGTTTTACCGCTATCGGCCCCTTTTTCAAAATCTCTTTTGTTACAGCTTCGATGACGTTTTCAAGTCCCTCTTCTTCAGCCAAATAAGAGACAAGGCCGATTTTTTCTGCTTCCTCACCGCTAATCATTTTTCCGGTAAGAATCATATCCATTGCTCTGCCTTTGCCGATCATCCTCGCGAGTCTTTGTGTTCCCCCTGCTCCCGGGATAATCCCAAGGTTGAGTTCCGGCAAAGCAAATTTTGCTTTTTTCGTTGCGATTCTTAGATCACAGGAAAGAGCAAGCTCACATCCGCCGCCAATTGCATAACCGGTAACAGCGGCGATTGTAACTTTGCTTAGTTTTTCGATTTTTTTGTAAAGTCCATGCATCCCCGGTAACAGTGCTTCCAGCATGCTTCTTTCATGAAGCTGCTTAATATCTGCACCTGCGGCAAAGGACTTATCGCCTGCACCTTGAAAAATAATCATTCGTATTTCTTCATCCGATTCTGCCCAATCGAGCACTTTATCTATTTCCTGTAATGTTTCACCATTTAAAGCATTGCGAAATTCCGGGCGATTGATGGTAACACGAACAATGTGGTCTTTGTGTTCGACAATGAGATGTTGATAATGCTTCATCCTTTACCTCCTTCAAAATATTGATAAAAGCCTCTCCCGCTTTTTCTCCCTAGGTACCCGGCTTTTACATACTTGCTTAATAGCGGGCAGGGGCGGTATTTTTCTCCTAAAGTTTGATATAAATACTCCATATTTCTTAACCTCGTATCCAAGCCTACCAAATCGGCCAGTTCCAAAGGTCCCATCGGATGGTTCAACCCAAGCTTCACGGCTTTATCAATGTCTTCAGCCGATGCAACGCCTTCCATCAGCATATTCATCGCTTCATTTCCGATTAAGCAGTTCATTCTCGAGGTTACAAAGCCGGGAAACTCATTGACTTCGACTGTCTCTTTCTTTATCTCCGCGGCGATTTCCTTGCAAAATTGCACTGTTTCTTCTGCCGTTTCCAGCCCGCGGATTAGTTCAATTAGCTTCATTTTGTGGACCGGATTGAAAAAGTGCATCGCGATCACTTTTTCCGGACGCAATGTTTGCGCCCCGATTTCTGTAGGACTCATCGTTGATGTATTCGTTGCCAGCACGGTGTCCGCTTTTGTCAAGTGATCTATTTTTTTAAAAATAGCAATCTTAACATCTATCTGTTCGATAGCTGCTTCGACTACGAGACAGACATCTGCAACTGCCAGATGTAAATTCGCTTCAAAAACAAGGTTTTCTTTTGCTCCACGATACTGGCTTTCTGAAACATAGCCTTTTTGAAAGCTGGTTTCGAGTAAGCTGAATATCGCAATTTTTGCTTTTTCAAGAATTTCACTACTTAAATCATGTAAATAGACTTTGAAACCGGAAATGGCAAAAGTATAGGCGATCCCTTTTCCCATGATACCGGCACCGATGACAGCGACTTTTTTCATATGTTTTCCTCCCCATTCGTTCTATTACTCTGTTCCGCGGCTATTTTGTTAAAACTTATTTTTTGCAATAGAAAAACGATGAAGCACAGAAAGGCACCAAGCAGATCTGTTAGGATCCCGGGGATCACCATTAAAACCGCTCCGGCAAACAACGTCACTCTTTCATACCAGTAAGCATGTTTTAACAACCATCCTTCTACTGCACATGCTAATGCGAAAATGCCAATCACGGCACTGATCAAAGCGATGATGATTTGCAGTACGTCTCCTTGCAGCAGTAACGTTTCCCCATAAACGAACATAAAAGGAACAAGAAAAGCGGCAAGCCCGAGTCGGACAGCAGTAAATCCTGTTTTCATCGGATCTGAGCCGGCAAGACCGGCGCCTGCAAACGCAGCAAGTGCTACTGGCGGAGTTATTGCTGATAATGCTGCAAAATAGAAAACAAACATGTGAGCGGCAAGCGGCGAAACGCCAAGATTTATTAGTGCCGGGATTGTGAGCGGAACTTGAACGATATAGGCTGCCACGGTAGGGAGTCCCATTCCGAGAATAATGCTTGTGATCATCGTAAAGACAAGTGCTAAAATCAGAACTCCTCCCGATAAATCTATGATCAAGCCGCTAAATTTTAACCCTATCCCCGTCAGACCAATGATCCCTGTGATAAACCCTGATGCGGCACAGGCAATGGCCGTTTCGATTGCTGCTTTTGCTCCTAAATCCAAGGCTTTTAGGATTTTTACGGGCGATAATCTTGTAGCATTTTTTAATGCTGCAACTACTATCGTAATAACAATCGAGAACAGACCTGCTCTCATCGGAGAATATCCGGCTACTAACATGAAGATAATCACGATGAGCGGGATAAAAAACAAGAAGCCTTTTTTAAATACATTAGCGAGATTAGGCAGTTCTGCTTTTTTTAATCCGACGAGCCCAAGACGTCTTGCTCTTAAATCTACTTGAACAAATAAACACAGGTAATAAAGGATCGCCGGTATTATTGCCGCGATTGCTATATCCATATAGGGTACCCCTAAATAAGAAGCAATGATAAAAGCGGACGCGCCCATAATCGGCGGCATAATTTGCCCCCCGGTAGAAGAAACAGCTTCAATTGCAGCAGCAAAATGAGGCTTATAGCCGGTTTTTTTCATGAGCGGGATCGTAAAGGCACCTGTTGTTACTGTATTTGCTACAGCACTTCCGGAAATCGTTCCCAATATGGAGCTGGCAATAACAGCTGTTTTTGCCGGTCCGCCGCGATATTTTCCCATCGCCGCGACAGACAGATCAATAAAGAATTGTCCGGCTCCGGATACTTCAAGAAATTTGCCAAACAAAATGAACAGGAAAATAAACGTGGCTGATACGCCTAATGGTGTACTGAATATTCCGGTAACCGTGTAAAATAAGTGATCAATGATCCACATCAAAGTAAATTCCCGGTGGGATAAACTTCCCGTAAGCAGATGCCCACAAAACCCGTATACCAGACATACGAAAATGATAATTACTAATGATTTTCCAATCACACGTCTTGTCGCTTCCAACAATAAAATTCCGGCAATGACTCCAATTGCTATTTCAACGGCAGTCAAGGCTTCGATATAGCTCATTCGCGAAGAGATTGTTTCCGCATGGATAATAAAATAGGAGAAGGAGCCAATTGTTAATAAGATACAAAGCCAATCATACCAGGAAATGACTTTTTCATCTCTGCCGTTTTTAAAAGGTTTATAGATAGCAAATGTCAATATTAAAGCAAAGGAAAGATGCGCCGACCGCTGTAAAATCGAGTCAAATACACCGAACAGTGCCGTATAAAGATGAAAGACGGACATCAATACTGCAATAACAGCAATGATCTTCGCGGTTGCCCCCTTTAAAGAACGCAATTTATTGTTTAAAACACCATCTTGATCGAAATCACTTTTTAACTCCTTACTTGGTGACGGAGCTTGATTTGACATAAAATGCACCTTCTTTACTAAAAATATGTGGCAGTGAACTCAAAACTTCGGGGAATCAAATGGAAATTCTACTCCAACTGATTGGAAAATCCCATCTTTGCTATGCTTAAAAGTGGAGGTCCTCACCCTTTTAAGTTTGCAAAATTCATTTATTTCAATGCCCCGACCTCTCTGTAATATCTTTTGGCACCGGGATGCAGAATGCCGATGTTATTTTTTACGGAGTATGCTGCATTAAAATCATTCATCACCGGAGAAATACTCTTCCAATGATCACTTTCTTCCACCATCATTTTTGTCAGCTGATAGACCGCTTCCTCATCCATCAAATCGTTGTTTACCAGCAGTACGGTGTAGCCGGCAATTGTTTTAATATCTTCTTTGATACCGGAATAAGTTCCGCCTTTAATGGAGTAAGGCATATAACCTTCATTTACCTTATTCAGCTTCGTAATGACGTTATCTTCTAACGGAATTAAGCGGATCCCGACGGTTGTATCCAGTTCCTGAAAAGTAGACACAGGTGCAGAGATCATCCCGACAATTGCATCAATATGACCGTCACGCAGCAAATCTGCTCCGTCGGCTGTGCCGATGTATTCAATCCCGCCCAAATCCTCATAAGACATGCCAACTGCCTGCAAAATATCGATAAAAGCTAATTCACCGCTGTAGCCTTTTATCCCCGGACTCACTTTCTTTCCCTGCAAATCTTCGATGCTATGAATATCAGAATCTTCACGGACCACAATATGAAATACATTCGGATATAGCGTCGCAATTGTACTAACATTAGTGATTTTTTCTTTAAAAGCCTTTTCCCCGTTTAGTGCTTCGGGAACCGTTTGCCCATTGCTGAAAGCAAGCGCAAATGTTCCATTGCTTAAGCCAAGAATATTTGAAACAGATCCACCTTCGACGATTGTCATCGAGGAATTCGGAAATACTTCTGTCATTTTCTCTCCCATTGCTCCCGATAATGTGTACCAAAATCCGCCGACAGTCGCAGAACCAAAGGCAATGTCTTTTGGTACACCATTTGAATTTGCATGATTCCCTTCCGTATTTTTTGAGGAACAGCCTATAAAAATGGTGGCAAAGGTTAGCACGAACAGAATAGCGAAGATGATTTTTTTCAAAAAAATGACCTCCCAATTTAAGTTTCGCTGATCGCAAAATCAGCCTCTGTGATTTTTCGCAACTCTTCTAATGAAATCGGTGATAGCATTTCATTTAGATACATTTTTCCATTGCAAAATGTAAAAACAGCATGGTCTGTCACGATCATGTCAGCTTTACGGATACCGCTTGTCGGAAATGTAAGTCTTTTCAACAATTTGCTGCTACCGTCTTTAGCAAGATGGGTTGCGGCAATGATGATTTTCTTTGCCCCGGCAATTAAGTCCATTGCCCCTCCTGCACCAAGTATGTTTTCCCCGGGAACGGCCCAATTCGCCACTTCCCCGCTTTTATCTACCTGGAGAGCCCCCATAACGGCAACATCAATGTGACCGCCCCTTATGATCAAAAACGACGTAGCACTGTCAAATAAAGAAGCTCCAACCTCCATCGTAATAGGTTGTTTACTTGCACTGATTAAATCCATATCGATGTTTTCCTTATCCGGAGTCTGGCCCATGCCTAATAATCCATTTTCGGAATGAAGAAATACTTTCTTATCCCCTAAATAATCAGGAACCATTGTCGGGATTCCCACCCCTAAATTGACAATTTCCCCTTCCTTTAATTCCGCTGCAACACGCTTAGCTATTTTAATGCGGCTCATTTGGCTCAACAAATCTCCCCCTTCGTTTTTCATAGCGATTTAAGATGATATAATCGACAAATACATGTGGCGTAACTACTTCTTCCGGAGAAATCGCGCCGGCTTCCGTTAATTCGTCTACTTCTGCGATTACAATTTTTGCCGCAGTTGCCATGACCGGATTAAAGTTTCTTGCCGTTTTGTCATATATCAGATTTCCAAGAGGATCGGCTTTCTTCGCCTTTATCAGTGCCACATCTGCTTTAATTGCTTTTTCAAAAATATATTTCTCTCCGTCTATCAGCTTTTCTTCTTTACCGGCTGCAAGCTTTGTTCCTAAGGCCGTTTTCGTATAAAAGCCGCCGATTCCGGCTCCGCCGCAGCGGATTGCTTCCGCTAACGTCCCCTGCGGTACCAATTGTATATCCAGCTCTCCTTTTGCCCAGGCACGAACAGCATCCCTGTTTGTAGTGAAGTAGGAACCGATTGCTTTTTTTAATTTTCCGGTAAGCAAAAGCTTCCCTAATCCTTTTCCTGCTTCTCCTAAGTTATTACTTATGACCGTTAAATCCGTTTTATCTGAAACAGCAAGTGCATCAATCAATGTAAGTGGTGTGCCCGACAAACCAAAACCGCCAACTAGCAAGGCATCTCCACTATTGATCGATTGAACTGCCTCTGCCGCCTCTACAATTATTGCCATTTTTTCACTCCTTTGCTATCGATCATTATGATAATTTAAATAGGTTGCCAGCCCTTTAATGGCCGTTTCGTCATGAATAAAAAATGGTTTTTTTGTGTCTTTTACGATTTCAACAGCAACTTCTTCCTGATATCCCTGGGACATAAAAATTGGTATATACATACTTGTACCTTGTTTCATTCGCTGTGAAATATGTTTTGCTAAAATTTCATTTTGATAGTCTACCTGAAATGGATAAGGCACGATAATATTGTCAAATTCCCCGGAAAAATGTAATAAATCTAAACATGCTGTGAGTTTACTCAAATCATCGTAGATAACCGTTGTTAAATCTAACGGGTTCATCAGCGGTTTATCGATCCCAATCTTTCCCTGTATCTCTTTTTCAAGTTTTTCGGACAAGGGAGGTAAAGATACTCCGTATTTATGACACAGATCCGCTAAGTAAATCGAAGTCGCTCCCGCCCATGAAAAAATAACGGTACGATTTCCTTTGCAGAATGGATACGTATCAAAAAACCACGCTGCAGCCACCAATTCATCAAGGGTTTCGACCATGATTAGCCCGGGATGATGAACGATGTCCCAGGAAATTTTATAATCACTATTTCTGCCAAGATGAAAGGTAACGGCAAGTCTTGCTATTTCCGAATGGCCAATCGGTAAAAAAAGCACCGGTTTTTGTTTTAAAAACGCTTCATGTAACAGGCGAAAAAACCTTTCTTCTTCCGATACCGATTCAACAATAAGAATGATCACTTTCGTAGCCGGATCCTCGATTAAAAATGCAAAACAATCATTCGTATTAATATCTAATTCGTTCCCCGGTGAAAGCCAATAAGTGAACCCGAGTCCTTTTTCATTCGCGTCTAATACTGCTCTGCCGAGACTGCCGCCATGGCTGATCAAACCGACGGAGCCTTTTTGAAAATTTTTCGGTTCAAATCTTGGAGAAAATGATAATCCCCATCTGTCTATGAAATGAAAGAAGCCGGGTGAATTTGGTCCGTATACTGCTATGTCTGTTCCGTTTACGATCTGCTTCAATTCTTCTTCTTTTACGATTCCTTGCGGACCATTTTCGGAAAAACCGGAACTGATAATCACGATACTATTTACTTTTTTTGTTACACAATCTCTTAAAATCGTTGCCATATGGATGGAAGGAGCAACAACACAGACGATGTCTAAATCATTCTCAATGTCTAATAAGGAGCGATAACATGCGATTCCTAAAATTTGCTTATAGTTTGGATTTACTAAGTAAATTTTTCCGGGAAAATCCGATTTTTGCAGATTTATTAAAATTCTGCCTGAATTTTTATGAAATTTTTCCGAAGCTCCGACAATCGTTATGTTTTTCGGAGATAGTATCGACGTAACTTTATTCACCGCTTTGGCCACCCCCTTCCCATTTCTTTACCTTTCTTATAATCGTTGACGGATTTACTTCAAGAACCCTTGCAATTCCACGATAGGATTTTTCGATGTGCGATGCTTTCAAAATCAGCTCCCTTTCTAATTCGTCCACTGCCAGTTTTAATGGCAAAATTTCGTTTACAACAATCGCCTTTTCTTTGGTTTGTATGTCACCGAGGACATTCCGGATATCCTTTTCCCCTATGGAGGTGCCATTTACGGTCACATAGATTCTTTCGATGATATTGACCAGTTCTCTTACGTTTCCCGGCCAATTGTAATAGGTTAATACTTGCATTGCTTCCGCAGAAAATTGCAGCTGTTTATGATATTTTGCGCTGAATATTTCCTTATAGATGTCAATTAAATGCGGGATATCCTCTACCCGGTTTCGCAGTGGCGGGATAGAAATTGGGATTACATTCAAGCGGTAAAATAAATCTTCCCTGAACTCACCTTTTTTGACCATGCTAAATAAGTCCCGGTTTGTAGCGGCAATCACTCGCACGTCGATCTTTGTCGGTTTCGCAGCCCCAACTTTGGTAATCTCCATTTCCTGCAAAACGCGCAGAAGTTTTACTTGCAGCTGCAACGGAATTTCCCCTATTTCATCGAGAAATATAGTTCCTTTTTCCGCCTGCTCAAATAATCCGGTTTTTCCTTGTTTCCTTGCACCGGTAAAGGCTCCGCCTTCATAACCAAATATTTCTGATTCCATTAACGTCTCCGGGATCGCCCCGCAATTCACCTTAATAAAGGGGCAGTCTTTCCGCGGGCTTGCCTGCTGGATTAAATTAGCAACTTCTTCTTTTCCTACTCCCGATTCTCCCGTTAACAAAACGGTAACATCGACCTTTGCAACTTGCCCGACTTTTGCTACCAACTGCGTCATTTCCTGAGAACGGGCAACAAATGGTTGTTTTTTTCCCGACTGATGCATATGTTCAAGGATTGATTTCGTTTTTTCGAGTTCTTTCCGAAGCCGGTCTATCTCTGTCATATCTTTAACGTGAATAACAATCCGTTCGATTCTTTTTTGACGATTGAAAATTGGAATCGCTTTTATCATAAAAGAATTATCTTCTATTTGATTCATTTCCAGAACATGATGCTGCCTTCTCCTTGTCACAGCCTGACGGATTATTTTTTGCATTATGTCCGGTGAAAGATTGTTATCAAAATGCCTCTCAAAAACTTGATTGCTTTTTATCATGTTGCCGTCCCTGTCTGTAATGCAAATACCGTCGCTTATATTGTTCAAAATTGTATCAAGCTCATTAACGATTTGTTTTACGGAATCAAGTTCACTGGAGATAAACTCAATTTCAGAAATATCCTGAAAAAAACCAACTGCTCCTATCACCTGTTGCCCGGCAAAAATCGGGGCTCTATGCGTAATGTATTTTCTGTTTCCAACCTGGTATTTTTCTGTATGTCCCTCTCCAGTGCGAACGACTTGTAGTAATCCGCCAGGAACGACGACATCTGTTAAGAATTTTCCAACGGCTTCTTGCTTTGTTTTCCTCGCCATTTTCTCCGCTGCCGGATTGATTGAAGTGATTCTGCCGTTAACGTCAATTGCAAGAATGCCATAATGCGCAGAATGAAATAGTGCATCAAGATGGTTCCGTTCTGATTGTGCGATTGCCGCGATAGCAGAAAGATATTGTTCTTTTGTTAAAAAACCGCTGACCTTTCCGTCCGTGTTCTTCACAGGGCAAAGGCCGTACAAATCTGCACGAATATTTTTTATTTCCTCCATTTCCTGCAAGTAAGTGAAAGAGGTGTTGATCATTTCCGAAAGATATTTTTTCCCGCCAGCGAATCCGGCCAAAAGATCAAATTCGGTAAAAATTCCGCATAATTCATCTTTTCGGTTATACACCAATCCTCCCTTCAGTTGATTTGTGATGACCAGTGTTGTTGCATCGTTTATGCAATCGTTTTCAAAAAATTTTATTGAAGTGCGAGTCATAATATCTTTAATCAGCAATTTTCCCCGCTCCTTTGAGTGAAGCACCCGTTATTTTATAATGCAAGTAGTATGCCAATAGTAAAAAGTATATCTTTTCATGCTTAAAAGGAGAAGACCTCCAGCTCTAAGCGTAGCGTAGATGGGATTTTTTAATCATGGGGTAGAGTCCCCACCTGATTCCCGAGTTCCTGAGCTAGCTGAAACGAGTTCACTTTTCATGGATCATCCCTGCTTTTTGTTGCAGTTTGGCAACACTGTATTGCTTAGCTGCAACGAAAAGAGAAAGGGAAGCAGATGTTGTCTTCTTTTACATCATGATTCATGATTTTTGTGCTATTATATGTTGCATTATCGCAACACATGCCTTTAATGTGCCATTTTCATTTAAAGTCATGGAAAAGACGTTGTAGGGACAAAAATAAAACGGAAGTGTGTCCCAAAGCCTTGCTGCGTCTGGTATTGGAAAATTATCACGCCAAACTTGGGTTTAAAGATAAATTTATTTCGTCTGAATGTGGAATTTCGTTAAAAGGTTAATACCTCTACCTCTATACGTTGTGCAGGTTGGAAATAGTCCCTTCTACGAGTTCACGTTGCATTCAAAAGATTTTATTTCGCCTCATGAAATAATCAAAAACGTGTTAAAATAGATATATCTAATGGAATCAGGAGTTGATCGATTATGAAAAAGGAACTAATGGAACTTTTTACTGCTTATGTAAAAATTGATACGCAATCAAATGAAGACAGTAATACCTGTCCGTCCACACCCGGACAACTCACGCTTGCGCAAAAACTTGTTGATGAGCTGAATGAAATTGGCATGTCCGATGTTTCCATCGACGAAAACGGTTATGTGATGGCCACGCTCCCTGCTAATACGGAAAAAGAAGTCCCGACAATCGGCTTTTTAGCCCATTTGGATACGGCGACTGATTTTACCGGAACAAATGTCAAGCCGCAAATTATTGAAGAATATGACGGAGGGGATATTGTCTTAAATAAAGATTTAAACGTTGTCTTGTCTCCGCAGGATTTTCCGCATTTACATAATTATAAAGGCCATACGTTAGTAACAACGGATGGGACAACACTGCTTGGTGCAGATGATAAATCCGGTATTACGGAAATTATGACGGCGATGAAATATTTGCTCGAGCATCCGGAGATCAAACACGGTAAGATCCGCGTTGCTTTTACACCGGATGAAGAAATCGGAAGAGGTCCGCACAAATTTAACGTAAAAGCGTTCGATGCACAATATGCTTATACAATGGACGGCGGCCCGTTAGGAGAGCTTCAGTATGAAAGCTTTAATGCTGCTTATGCGAAAATCACCGTAAAAGGAACAAATATTCATCCGGGAACAGCTAAAGGAAAAATGGTCAATGCGGCAAAAATCGCCATGGAGTTACACAGCAAGTTGCCTGTAAAAGAGGCTCCTGAATATACGGAAAAATATGAGGGCTTTTATCATTTATTATCCATCAACGGCGATGTCGAGCAGACAAAGCTTTATTATATTATTCGTGATTTTGACCGTAAAGAATTTGAAGCAAAGAAAGACAACATCCGTTCCATTGTCAAAGATTTGCAGAGCGTCTACGGTGCGGAGCGGATTGTATTAGACCTGGGCGACCAGTATTATAATATGAAGGAAAAAATTGAGCCGGTAAAGGAAATTGTCGATATTGCTTTTGAAGCAATGAAACAACTGGATATTGAACCTGTTATCCGTCCCGTCCGCGGCGGAACAGACGGCTCGCAGCTTTCCTATATGGGCTTGCCGACGCCGAATATTTTTACCGGCGGGGAAAATTTCCACGGCAAATTCGAATATATTTCTGTCGATCATATGGTAAAAGCTGTACAAGTAATCGTGAAAATAGCTGCTTTGTTTGAGGAAAAAGCATAGTGTAAAGAACCAGTTTGCAAGAGTAAATGTTTTCAGAACAAAACCGCAAGGCCCCGGGGTCCTGCGGTTTTTCACTGTATACTTAAATATTCTGCGTATTTATCATTATTTTTTTCACTTTATCTATTAGTTTATTGTATTCAGCGGTTGTTAAATTTTCTTTGTTCCTTTCGATAATAATGGACATATTCTCCGGTTCTTGAAGTAATACGAGTTCATTATTATGGCTTTGACTTTGAATTGCTCCTGTTTCGTAACGGGAAAGAGTAGCATGGCTCCAACCGAGCAACTTAGCCATTAACCTCTGGCTAAGTTGATATTTTAAACGTAAACCTTCTATTTCTTTAGGCAACAGTTCCTCAAAATCACCTTACCACAACATATGCTTCCAGCTTGCTTATCGCATCTTCGACGGCTTCTGCAGTCACGGTGAATGGCATTACATGAATCGATTCCTGGGGAACAACTGCTTTTTCCGCTACAGCAGCAATATTTTCTTTTCCCAGTGTTTTGACACCTAAATCTGCTAAATGAAGCGGGAGTCCGATTGTCCGATAAAAAGGCAATAGGCTGTCAATCTCTTCCCATTTTTCTTCTAATGCAAGTTGTACCAATATTCCGTATGCTACTTTCGCCCCATGCAGTGCCTGATGCGTTTCTTCCAGCACCGTTAATCCATTATGAATCGAATGGGCAGCGGCAATTCTGCCATATTGATCGCCAAACCCTCCGACCATGCCGGCAAACACGATGATTGTTTCGGCTACTTTAATGAACTCATCATTTAATTGACCGGCTTTTACTGCGGTAATAGCTCCTGCAGAGTGGCTCAGCAACACATCTTTGCACTGCCTCGCGGCATAGCAGGCAATTTGCAGCGGGACTGATTTATTTTTAATTCCCGCTATCTGCACATCCGCTTCATACCATTTTGCTAGTGTATCTCCGATCCCTGCGATAAAAAGCTCTATCGGCCCGGCAAGAAGGATATTCGGTTCGACAAGAACAAGACTTGCGCTTACCGGGTACACATCATAACGAATAAAAATGCCTTCATCGTCATACAGCACACTGAGCGGTGTCCATGGTGAGCAATTGGAGGCCAAAGTTGGAATAAGAATTGCCTGTTTTCCCGTAACATGACTGACCGCTTTTACTAAATCTAATACTTTTCCGCCGCCCACGCCAATGATGGCATCAAAGCCTTCTTTCGCAACGATTCCCTGAATGGCATCTATTTCTGTAAAAGAACACTCACCATGGTACGTGTATTCCACTGCAGTAATCTGTTGAAAGACCGGCCAGTACGGCTGCACAGCTTCCCATGATTTTATGCCGTGGACAACTAATACATTTCCCGCATTTCTCTCCAGTAATTTCCCTTCTAACTCTTGTAAAATGCCCTCTTTTAAAAGATATTCACTTGGGGCACCGTGAACAGAAATTTCTACCATACTCCCTCACCTGTTTCTTTTTTTATCAACGTAAAGACGGACCGGGCAACCAACAGGCTTTTGCTGCCTAACAAAAGCCGTACTTCATCGTTATGCCCATTGCTTTCTTCCATACGGATCACTCATGAGAAAAACGACTGAAATAGATGTCTTGCTACTTTCATTTCGTATCTATTTTTTCAACCGTTAACGGTTTTCCATCCATGCCGGTTTACCAAAGCCTTTAAATTCTTCATCAATGACTTTTTCATAGTCGGCGGATTCCACCACTTCAACCAAGTCTTTTGCCAGCTGATTGTCTTTGTTTTCTGTTTTTACAGCAACGACGTTGCGGTAATCATCGAGCATATCTTCTAATGCAATGGCGCTTAATAAATCCATGTTTGCCGCCAAAGCAAAGTTCCCGGGAACCGCTGCTAAATCGGCACTTTCCACTGCGCGCGGCAGCTGCCCTGCTTCGAGCGGCTGAAAGACAAGTCCTTTTGCATTACTTGTGACATCTTTCTCCGAAACGGTCAACGGATCTGCATCGGCGCTAATTTCAATTAACCCTTCTTTTTGTAAAATAACAAATGCACGTGCCGCATTAGTCGGGTCATTTGGAATCGCAATTGTTGCTCCGTCTTCAATCTCTTCTAAAGAATCGTACGTATTTGAATAGATGCCCATTGGTGCAGTCGGTACTGTTATTAAAGCTGTCAAATCCATATTATTTTCTTCTGCAAAATTTTCTAAATAAATCGTATGTTGAAACAAGTTTGCCTGAATAGAATCGGAATTTAACGAATTATTCGGCTGTACATAATCACTGAACTCAACTATTTCCACATTATATCCCTTTTCTTCCAATCCCGGAATGATTGCTTTTTCCAACATATCACTGTAAGGACCCGCTGTTGCCCCGATTTTGATATCTTTGGAATCACCTGAACTTGCGTTTCCGCCGCCGCATGCAGCTAGCGCCATTATCGATAAAAGAAGTAAAGCTGTTATAAACCATTTTTTCATTCTCATTTTCCCCCTGATTTTAATTTGTTATATTTGGTATTTCATCAATCAAGATATCCAGATTTTATTACTATCTTTTGTTAATTACTTTTGCCGTCCAATCACCAATAAGTTGGATGATTTGCACTAAGCAAATTAAAATTACTACTGTCACAATCATAATGGTATTATCATAGCGGTAATAGCCGAAGCGGATTGCCAAATCACCGATTCCGCCGCCGCCGACAAAACCGGCCATCGCTGAATAAGCAAGCAAATTAATTAATGTTAAGGTAAGTCCCTGGACAATGCTTGATTTTGATTCACTTAGAAGCACATCTTTAATAATCATCCACGGTGTCGCACCGGCAGCAACGGCTGCTTCAATCACCCCTTTATCGATTTCCCGGAATGCTGTCTCAACAATTCTTGCAAAAAACGGAATTGCCGCCACCGATAAGGAGACACTTGCGGCAGTCGGCCCGATAATTGTATTTACAAGAAAATTTGTTAATGGAATAAGCGCGACAATCAAGATAATAAAAGGAATAGAGCGAATTAAATTGACAAAGAAACCTAAGATCGACTTAACCCAACGATTTTCCCAAAATAAGCCTTTATCCGTGACAAATAATATTACTCCCAAAGGCAGTCCGACGATTATGGCGACTGTAATTGAAACAGCGATCATATAAAGGGTTTCAAAAAACGCTTTGTTTATATCCGGGAGCATCCCGATTAAATGCTCAAGCATTGGTCAACACCTCCACTTGTGCCGAACGGCTTTCAATATATTGCAAAGCTTTTGCCACTTCATCCTCTTCCCCTCTCAGCTCCATGAGAAAAATTCCGAGCGGTGCTTCCTGAATATACTCAATTGAGCCGTGAAGAAAGTTCCCTCTTACTTTAAATTGCTGCAGCGTATCGGAAATCACACCTTCCCCTGCAACCTCTCCTTTAAAAATAACTTTAACGATTTTCCCTTCGCATTTTTTCACAATTGATTCCGGGAGATCGAAGGAAACAACACTGTCAATGAATTCCTTCGTCAACGCCTCTTGCGGACTCGCAAAAATATCGTACACTTCTCCCTCTTCGATCACTTTGCCTTCCTGCATAACTGCCATACGGTCGCATATTTCTTTGACAACATTCATTTCATGCGTAATCAGGATAATCGTAATATTCAGTTCCTTATTAATTTTCTTTAGTAAGGCCAAAATTGATTTTGTCGTCGTCGGGTCCAGCGCGGATGTTGCTTCATCACATAGCAGAACGGACGGTTCGTTGGCCAACGCTCTCGCGATCCCGACGCGCTGTTTTTGCCCGCCGCTGAGCTGTGCCGGATACGCGTCGCGTTTTTCCGAAAGTCCGACCATTTCAAGCAGTTCCGTGACCCGTTTTTTTATTTGTTTTTGCGGTAACTTTGCCGCACGCAGCGCAAAGGCAATATTTTCATAGACTGTTTTCTGACTGATTAAATAAAAGTGTTGAAAAATCATGCCGATTTTTAAACGTGCCCTGCGTAATTGCTCCCCTTTTAAAGACGTGAGATCGACTCCGTCTATGGAAATCGTGCCCGCTGTTGGTTTCTCCAGCAAATTAATACAGCGGATTAAGGAGCTTTTTCCTGCTCCGGAGTACCCGACGATCCCGAATATTTCTCCTGTCTTAATCGTTAATGAGACATCATCGACTCCCTTGACCTGTTTTTTCTTCAATTGATAAATCTTTGTTAGATTTTCAATCTTAATCAAAAGCATCACCCCATTTTCTCCGGTTTTTCTGGTAAGTACAAAAAAATGCTCCTTTCATCATCTTGAAAGAAGCATCGAAATACCGGACCATATCTCAGCTTATCTTTCAGAATGATAGCCATTCTGCAGGATTTAGCACCTTCCCCGTACTTTAGGGGGTTGCCGGACGTCATCGGGCCTGTCCCTCGGTCTCTCTGGATAAGTTTATTATTTGTATTAACAGTACTTTAAATATTAATGATAGATAAACCTGTTGTCAATGATTTTTTTCAGGCAGATGTCTTTACTAATTTCGGATGACGCTGCATGGAAGTGTAAAGAATAAGCCCGCTAATTATTAGCAATGCCGTTGTCGAGAAAAAGACGGCTGAAAACCCGAAAAATCCGGAAATAATTCCGCCTATTGCCGGACCGATCACATTCCCGAGAAATTGCAAACTTGTATTGTAGCCCATTACTTCCCCCTGCATCTCTACTGGAGCCACCTGACGGATATAAGCAACACGTACAGGAATAATCCCGCCAATTGTAATACCGAGGAAAAAGCGGATCACAACCAACTGCCAAATATTTGTAACAAATGCCGCCGGTAAGTAAACGATTCCGGCACCAAAAAGTAATACTACAAGAAGTTTAATATATCCGTATTGGTCACCGAGACTTCCCCATTTCCGCGCCATCAGCAAATTGCCGAACCCGGCAGCAGAAAAGGCAATCCCGGAGAAAAGAGCAATATTTTCCGGACCGTGTAATTTGCTAACATACAAGGACAAGATCGGCTGAATGCTGAAATTAGCAATTTGCACGAGGGCGGATATAAGTAGAACCGTTATCATAATCGGATTGTGAAAAATCAACCTCAATACCTCTTTGCTCGAATAAAACTTTTGCGTTCCTTTTTTCTCTTCCACCCGGAATTCCTTTGTTGCAATAACTAACATTGCCGCTGAAAACAACAGAACGGAAGTCCCGCTGAAGATCGTTGCATAGCCAAATTGATCCGCCAGTGCACCGCCGAGTAACGGCCCCATTAAGGATCCCGTTATACTCCCGGTTTGCAGTGTCCCCAGTACGCGCCCGGCAATTTTTTTTGGCGTCTGTGTGGAAATATAGGCCTGTGACATCGCAATAAACCCGGTAAATATCCCCATACAAAATCGCAGAATAAATAATTGAAAAACAGAACCGACATGACCCATTAAAAACAACGACGTTGTCATACCCAATCCGGAAAAAATAAGAATTCTTTTCCGCCCGTATCGGTCACCGATTTTTCCCCAAATTGGTGTAAACAGAAATGCCGTCACAAAAGTAACCCCATAAGTGATCCCCGACCATGTTTGTACATATTGCTGCGAAAAATCACCAAATGTTTCAATATATAGCGAAAGAAACGGCAAAATCATTGTCATGCTGCCGCTGAATAAAAAATTTGCAAACCACATGATGATTAAATTTCGTTTCGCTATGTTTTTTTGACTCATCTAAAACACTTCTTTCTTGCTTCATAC
>JAGKQJ010000377.1 GCA_017898095.1 Bacillaceae bacterium Marseille-Q3522
TGTTTTCATAACAGATTGAGCCATTTGGCTTTTTAGTCCAAAATGATTTCGCAAGTCTGTGTAGTACAAGTTGTTTAGATTTACTTGATTTAGGTTTTTTGTTTCAAAAATATGTTTCGATAACCAAGTGCAAGCCTTACGATACGCATTAGTGGTATTCTTCAGGTTTTCAGCTTGTTTGTCAGAAACATATAGTTGTATTTTCGCAGTAATCGTACTCATTATTTCCACCACCTTTCACTAAATATATTATAATAAATTATTAGTGAAAGAAAAAGGCTTAAACAGCGAAAGGAGGAGGTGAGGCGGAAGTTTCAGATACTTAGTATGGTACGAAAATCTTACGATTTCGACACACCATACCGTATCTGACGGCAATTCCTCCCCACATTAACGTTGGGCTGCGCCCTGCACACGTTTGAAGATGGGGTATCCTTGCCGATTTTAGATGAACTTTACCTAAATTCACACGGAAACTATTTTAAACTTTTCCTGTACAACTGATGTGCTCTTTCGAATTAGGAGTAGATTGCGGCAAACATTACGTTGCTGCCGAATTGCTTCTTCGTCTTTTTTGAATGGCATTAACTCCCATGACAACCGCTATTAATTCATCCATCGGAAGCTCGTCCGTAATTTGCGCTAATCGATAAGCAGGCGATGAAAAAAAACCGCTGATTCTTTCAAATTTCGCAACTTCGTCCGTCTCATTTTTATATACCATATATTCTTTGGAAAAAGCCTCTGAGTGAATGATGTATTTTTCACGCTCAAATGCCTGATATTCATACTTTTTCGAAAAAAAGGATAATTTTTCTCTTAATGCTCCGATTTCCGTACCCTGGTTGTCGAAAACGGCCCATCTGAAACCGAGCAGCGGAAACTTAGCACTGACTTGAAGACGCCCTGCCGAGTCAATCACCTCAACACCGGATGTAAAAGCACTTTTCAGGTCTAGTACCCCTACTTTTTCTTTCGCCTCGTTAAAAATATCCGTTCTTCCCGCTGAAAAGAAATTATCTGAAAAATATAATGTTTGTTGTGCCATAACAACCCTACTTTC
>JAGKQJ010000378.1 GCA_017898095.1 Bacillaceae bacterium Marseille-Q3522
ATTAACTATCATAACTAAAAGATGTTGAGTAGTAATTCCCATGCAACGCACTTCCCTCCTATCGGGAAGTGCCACCACACTATTTCCACGACCAGTTTATTTACCTTAATTGCATTATAGCGACTACAACTTTATTCTAATCTGCTAATCTATCATAAGTTTCCGTATCCGCTAATTGTCCAATCGTATACCGTTCCCCTGATAATTGTTATATCAGTAAGATCATTGCTTCACAATCCGTATTTTAGATTAGTAAAAAGGGAGATTATATATATTAACATAAATTCAGTAGCAATTAGGTTGAGAGTAATTGCATTAGCATATGAATGCCAAAATTGCAGCGCCGGTTCTATGGTTATTTCGTATTACTAAAGCATGTAGATGCATATTTATTCTTTTAGCATGAATAAGTTAAATCTAAAAAATCTCTTTTGAAAAACACAGCAGATTTTTCTATGGCGCAATCAAAGGAAATCAACGGAATTGTTGGCTTTGTAAGCGTATGTATGTAAAGGCGGTTAAAAAAAATTACACAAAATCTTAACATAGTCTTGTATAAACAAATAAAAGTATGTATAATTTCACTAGATTGATGCGGGCAGGTGGTTTGCAATCATCTCACTAGATTCGAATGAAACGAAGAAATTACTCGCTCATATGTATAATGAAGTGTCAAAAGAAATGTTTGGCGTTGGCACCATTCTCTTAAAAGTAACGGTGGATTTTCCCGTAATCACGTTTCAAGCAAAACATCGACGCTCGCCGAGATCCGATGCTTTAGAAGGCGAAGCTCCAAACCTAAAGCAAGAAGTCGATTTTCACCTATCCCTTCTCTATAAAAAGAAATTATTGAAAAAATTGACAGAAAAAACGGATTGGAAAATTGAAGCTGTCTTAAGAGATTTTGATGCAAAAACGCAACTTGCTTTTACAAATATTGTTTTAAAAGAGGAGAATCAAAAAGAATGAAGAACATTCATTTTTTTCAAGGATTTCTTTTTTTAATTCAATAAAAATGAATAAAATTCGGACTGTTTTTTTGGATATATCTAAAAAGA
>JAGKQJ010000379.1 GCA_017898095.1 Bacillaceae bacterium Marseille-Q3522
ATAAAGTGCACATAGTTTTCTAGTAAACGGTTTCCCATCCAGGTAAGTTAAAGGCTGAACAAATAAATCCTCTTCTTTTATTAAATACTGTGGTAAGATCCCGTAACCCAATCCCTTTAAAACCATTTCTTTACAAGTTTCCACTTTATCTACTTCCATACAAATATTTGGTGGAAGTGAAAACCGCTCCTGCCACCATTGTTCTTCTATCTTTTTTGTATCAGCTGCCAACGAAATAAGAATTCTCGGCAAGTACGGGAGTTCTTCCAATGAAATATGATTTCTCGATACTAAACACATTGGATCCTCATTGAGATATAGTTTGCGATCATGCCATTTATAATCACCTCTGATAATACAAACGTGATCCTTTTCATTTGTCATTCGTTCTAATACATGAATGCCCCAGCCTGAATGAATTTTGAATTGAATTTTCGGGTAAAGGTCATGAAAGCTCTTTAAAATATTTGGCAGTTCATAATGGGCAAAGTTGCTTGAAGCACCAATCCTTAATACTCCTCCGACATCCTCCTTTATGTTAAAAAGCTGATCCTGCAATTTTTGCCTTTCTACCTTCATTCTTTTCGAATATCGTACTAATAATTCTCCCGCTTTTGTAAAATTAATCATCGTTTTCCCGCGAACAAATATTTGAACGTTGAACTGTTCCTCCAATTGATGAAGTCGATAGGTTAAACCGGGCTGAGTGATATGTAATTTTTGTGCAGCACGTGTGACATTTTTTTCTTCATAAACGGTTAATAGTACATCCCAATCTTTTTCATCCATATTGGAAATCCCCTTTTGTAAGAATGATGCTACAATATTATTTTATCATATTACCTGAAAGAAGCTTAACGCCCAAGTTCATTTGCTCACTTTATAGAAGAAAGCAGTGGAAAATAGACCTGGTATTCACCCATTTTGGTGTCTGGTAAGACATGGTGGAATTGAACAACCTCCGCAATAATAAAACTTTTTTTATTCGTTAAAAAGAAATTACTATTTTATTAAAATTTAGCTTGGCTTTATAC
>JAGKQJ010000380.1 GCA_017898095.1 Bacillaceae bacterium Marseille-Q3522
ATATATGTAAACTTGAAGGCAATAAAGTATACTATTTTTAAACTTTAAGTTTACTATTATCACTAGTTTATTATAGTGAATTCCGACAAAAGCGCAAGCATTTTTTTGATATTTTTTGAAGATTTTTATTAAAAATACTGTTGGAGAAACAGCATATATTTGTCCAATTTCAGCAGGAGCTGTAGAATGTCGCTATTACTTTTTGGTACACATAAAGTGAAACTCTATTTTTGAGGTGGGGGTACTACTGCCCCTTAATCTGCGATAAAAAAATCCGGGAGTAAAAGCTGCGTAAGCTTTTTCCCGGATTACAATTTTTCCAAAAATATACTCTATGCTTTTTCAAAGGCCAGCTTGATACCAAAGCCAATCAATACAACTCCAGTTACCCCTTGCATTACCCTTTCCGTCGACCGCTTTTTCATAAATGCGCTAATTTGTTCGATAAACAGAATGTAAAGGAGAAACCAACCCGCCGTCAATACAATATAGGTAATCCCCATAAGTAAAAATTGCGGCACCTCCTGCTCATCAGGATTTAAAAATTGCGGTAAAAAAGTCAGAAAGAAAACAGCAACTTTCGGATTTAATAAATTGGTGAAAAAGCCTTGGCGAAAGACCGGCATATTCCCCGCTGTATCGCTATGATCGGAGGAAAGTGTTTTATTGGTGCTTTGCTTTCTAATCGACCAAATCGCTTTAATCCCTAAATATATTAAATAAACTGCCCCGGCAAATTTAAAAATTGAAAACAGGACCGCCGATTTTACAAGAAGCGCAGAAAGCCCGATGATTGCCGCCAGCGTATGGATGCCTAATGCGATACAAGTGCCAATACATGTTTGTATGCCGCCTCTAGTGCCAAGCTGAAGCGTATTTTTCGTAATAATTACCGTATCCGGGCCAGGCAAAATTATTAAACAAAATGCCATTAAAATGTAGAAAAGATAGGATTCCACTGCGATACCTCCATGCTTTTAACTACTACTATAGCAAAAAAATTTCATTTACAATATACAATATAAT
>JAGKQJ010000381.1 GCA_017898095.1 Bacillaceae bacterium Marseille-Q3522
CATTTGCGGTCTTTTATTACACAAAAATTAAAAGGACGTATCGGTCTACAAAAGATTATTGCCAATACAAGTTGGCTGTTTTTTGAACGGGTCTTGAGAATGGTGGTTGTGTTATTTGTAGGTGCTTGGCTAGCTCGTTATTTAGGTCCAGATCAATATGGACTATTAAATTATTCACAAGCCATGGTTGCTTTAGCCATTTCTATTGCAAAACTTGGGCTAGATAATATTGTCGTGCGAAATATTGTACGAAATATTGAAAATAGAGATAAAATTTTGGGTACAGCTTTTGTAATGAAAGTATTATCTAGTATTATATCTATAATGGGTATTATTACAACTACTGTTATTTTAAGACCAGATGATACATATACAGCAGTTCTAGTAGCTATAATATCAATAGGAACTTTATTACAAACTTTTGATGTAATAGATTATTGGTTTCAATCACAGGAGCAGTCAAAATTTGTAGTATTATCCAGAAGTACAGCATTTATTGTTACTTCTTTTATCAAAATTTTCCTTATAGCTAATAATGCAGATTTGATATACTTTGGATTTGCGATATCTTTAGAGTTTTTAATTTCAGGAATGCTATTAGTAGTAGTGTATAAGAAACAGAACTTAGATTTGTTTAATTGGAGCTTTGATTTAAAAATTATGGAACAATTATTGAAGGATAGTTGGCCATTAATCCTTTCTGCTATGTCAGTTATTATTTATATGAAAGTCGATCAAATCATGTTGGGAATTTTTCTAAATGACAGTGCAGTTGGAATATATACCGCAGCAACTAAATTATCAGAGGCTTGGTATTTTATACCAACAGCATTAATGGTTTCATTTGCTCCTACTATTTCGAGATCATTTAATAATGGAAATTATTATGATTATTTAAAAAAGATTCAAACACTGATGAATATAGTTGCTTCAATTGCTTTAGTAATCAGTATATTGGTAACTTTCATTGCTCCTATGGTTATAAGCATTCTATACGGTGATGGTTATTTAGAATCAGCAACAGT
>JAGKQJ010000382.1 GCA_017898095.1 Bacillaceae bacterium Marseille-Q3522
GTTCATTATTTCATTTGTTTCCTTTTGGTTACAATAAAGAACTACATATTTTAAGAATTTGGAAACATAATGGATATTTCCAAAACGTCTTAACATCTTAACATGTTTCATTGAAAATAACCAAACAATTATTCCTTGTCTTTGCTCTAACATACCGCTTCCCCTTTTAACATTACTGCTTGTATCTCTTAAATTGCCGATCCTTATACTCTTCCAAAAGTAAAATCAATTTTTTGGCAAGGGATGTAATTAATTAATATTCTTACAAAAAACATTCAGGCTGAACAGCTGCAGCTTCCGCCAGTACCGCATCCGCTTCCGCAGCTGGAAGCAAAAAATGGATTCCCGGTTGGGACTTTTATTTGTTCTGATACAGAATGGGCAATCGTGACACTTATCTCATCCAGAAGCGTTTGCAACTCATTTTCTGCTTTGCGAAATGCTGCTACATGTACATCTAAATCCATTTCTCTTTTTACTTCTCTAATCTTTCTCATGACCAGCTTGTAATCCGGATGAAATTTTCCGAAGCGCTGGACTTCTTCATATTGTTCTTTTATTCTTATGAATGCCTTTATTTTTTTTTGGGTTTCGCTATTATGTGTCATTTTATTTAAACAGATACGATAGGACCGGGCCGCATCTGATTGTAAAACCATCTTTGCAATTTCTTCCGCTTTATCAACAATGAAAATTCTTTCTAAAGTAGCAAGCATATAATGAGCCACCTCCATGTCCTTATTTTATCATGAATAGTTGGGAAAAGCGAAAATTCGTTACGTTTGTTTTATTGGTATCTCTACCTTCCATTCTTTTGTCATTTGTTTTTTTGCTTTATTTTCAGGAATTATCATTAATTTTAACCGGTGTGGCCCGGGTGAGAGGTCTTTTATAATAAAAGCTGCCGTGGTTATTTCTTTCTTTTTCTTGTTATCAATATATAAAATTACCTTTGCTTTATTGTCTGCATTTTCACGGAAGGAAATCGTTTTTATGACACATTCCACATAGAC
>JAGKQJ010000383.1 GCA_017898095.1 Bacillaceae bacterium Marseille-Q3522
ATATTTTCAGTTGTTACAAATACAGGAGAATTTTATAGTGATAAAAATAAGAATAAATCTTTTTGGGAAAAAGGAGGTAGAGCAACTGCGGGAATTGGAATGGACGTTGGAGTTACCGGATTAACAGCAGGAGGTGCCCTGCTGGGATCCATGATATGTCCAGGCCCTGGAACACTTATAGGAGGTGCTATAGGAGGTGCAGTCGGTGTGGTTGCTTCCTTAACTTTAGAAAATAAAATAAAAGATATTGGTGAAAAGGCTGGCAAATGGTTTGGAGATCAAGTAGAGAATATACAAAAGTCGTTTTCTGATCTCGGTAATTTTGTGACAGGGATTTTTAAATAGATTACAAAGGAGAATAGAATGGAACCAACGAAAAGTATTTCGCTTACAACAAATGAATTGGCATCAGCGCTTGCATTGTGCGGTTATGAAACAATGGCCAGTCAAATTATTAATAGTATGAATTTGTTAGAAAATGAAGAGGAATTTACGCGGTTTGTCCAACAAGTAGAATTTTCTTTTAAAGTAAATGGTTTATGGGATGAAAAGAGAAGTTCTATGCTTGTTAAAGGTTTGGAAGATTTAATACAACTGCTTGTTCATTCAACAAAAAAAATTAGGTGCATCAAAGATAACAATGTCTTACTTATACATTTAGCAGACAAAAACTATGTATTGCTTCAAAAAATTGTTAATAGAACACATTCATTTACCCTTTTACCGAATGAGAAAGAGTTTAGTGAATTGCTTATAAAACATTTTAACTTGAATAGAATTGCCAATAAACAAAAAAGTGTTCAAACAATAATTCTATCAAGTGAAATATTTGATAATCTTCATCAAATAGATGAGTTCTCTTTAGACACGATGATGAATGAAAATAAATTAGATTCGCAAATAAAAAGGTTTCTAAAGGATTTTAAAAACAATAATCAAGAATTTGATAATATATCCTTTTTGGAAATGGATTATATAAAGGACTATATCAATA
>JAGKQJ010000384.1 GCA_017898095.1 Bacillaceae bacterium Marseille-Q3522
CTATTAAACTACTATAGAAGATAACTTATACGACCCCCTACCTGCTTAAGCAAGTAGGTTTAGCGATACAATAATCAAGCCCAATAGTATAATATTAAGTATCGGTAATTAAACCAGCTTGATAGACCTACTCAATTTCTTTTATACAGAGATATGGGTTTTAGTAATGTCTTTTTTAACTTATTAATTTCTTTATCTAATCGCTTTACCTGTGATTTCATTGGTTGAAGCGTGCTAAAAGTAACGAATGAAGAGATATAGAATGAATCCTAAATTACTTAATAAATAGACAATAGGTAGACCCCGCAATCTTTTGAAGATATTTTAAAATTTCTTTTGGCTTTTCAAAACGATTCTCCTTTAATCTCCAAGATCTTTGCTTGTTCTTCAACGCTTTTTACTGCAATCTATTATTTTTCTATTTTTCCAACAACAATCAAGCTTGATAGTACAATTGATTTAAAAAACGTTATCTTCTCAAACTGATGTTCGTCTAACTATAAAATTAATTGGAGAAGAAAATACTTTTTATTTTGGGAGATATTTTGCACAAATTGATACCCAGTTCATGATAATAGCTGAAGATTTCTTATTGAATCATATTCTTAATAGTCAATCAAATCAAAAGTTCTCTATGATAATCAGGATATCAAATCGATCATTTTTGACAGAAGCATTATTCTCGTTCTTAAAACAAGCGACTTTTTTACATTTGTATATGGCGGACTGGTACTTAGGTTCAAATCCCTTTAGTTGATTATATATTTAGCGCGGTGCTAAAGTTCTCAATATTATATTTAACAGACAGGCACTTTAAAGAAGGGAGGAAGAAATCTATCCTATGCGAATCAGAATAAATCATGATGAAATTCTTTATTAAGCATTCTACCGATTATTCCCATCTACAGGCTAAAACAATATTAATTTGATAGAAAAGTCAACAGGTTACCAACTAAAATCTTATAGAAGAGTATTTCAAG
>JAGKQJ010000385.1 GCA_017898095.1 Bacillaceae bacterium Marseille-Q3522
ATATTAATATATAGACAAGTCAATAAGGACGGTGTCTATATGTACAAACCAAAAGATTTTGCAGAAATGATTGGTGTATCCGTCAAAACACTGCAACGGTGGGATAATGAAGGTAAATTAATAGTTCAGTTGCAGAATCTATGGATTAAGAAAGTATAAATCAAAACTAAAGGAGGATAAAGAAATTGTTAAAAGTATACAAGACGGAAATCAAACCAAAAAAAGAACAGATAGTAAAAATTCATAAAACAATTGGTGTTTGCCGTTATGTGTACAATCTTTATCTGTCTGAGAATAAAAAAGCTTATCAAGCTAATTCCTCCTTTATTAGCGGTTACGAATTTTCTAAATGGTTAAACAATGATTATACAAAAGAAAAAGATCAATGGATCAAAGAAGTTTCCAGTAAAGCTGTTAAACAATCTATTATGAATGGCGATAAAGCATTTAAAAACTTTTTTAAGAGAGGTGCTAAATTTCCTCGATATAAGAAAAAGAAAAATCAAGATGTAAAATGCTATTTTCCTAAAAACAATAAAACAGATTGGACAACCGAAAGACATCGAATAAAAATACCTACTTTAGGTTGGATAAGACTAAAAGAGTTTGGTTATATTCCGTTGGATGCTAAAATAGTAAGTGGAACTGTTTCTATGAAAGCTGGCAGATATTATGTAAGTGTGCTTGTAAAAAATGCAGAAACAGCAAAAAGTATCGATAACTTTTCTGAAGGAATAGGAATCGATTTAGGATTAAAAGAATTCGTTGTTTGTAGTAATGATAAAGTTTATAAAAATATCAACAAAACCACAAAAGTAAGTAGATTGGAAAAGAAATTAAAACGTGAACAACGCTCTTTATCACGTAAATATGAAAATTTAAAAAAGAGAGGTGAAAAATCTGTCACTAAGAAGAGAGCAAACGTAAATAAAAATATACTTAGAGTACAAAAGCTATATGCTAGAC
>JAGKQJ010000386.1 GCA_017898095.1 Bacillaceae bacterium Marseille-Q3522
CTTTTAGAAAAACAAAAATGGTTTTTAAATTCTTCTGAAAATTCTCCTCCCCTGCATCTTCGATTTTCACTTTCACGAATAAAAAGAGCACTGCACAAGCAAGGAAAGTAATAGCCTGATATTTGAACGCTAATGAAATGTTATATTCAAACAAAATACTTCCGATTAACGGACCGATAAACAACGCACTTGCCCCGATTGTCGTTAAAATGGAATTAATTCTGTGCCGATTCGAATCATCCGTTAACGACGAAATAATTGGTTGAAATGATGAACTAAAAAAAGGACTTAAAGAACTAACGAAAAAAACACAAATAAATAATATCCATGAGTTCAAAAACAAAGGGATAACAGCAACACCAATTCCCCGCAATAAATAGGACAAGATAATAGACAATTTTGGCCCCACGCGATCCGTAACCGATCCAGCAAAAAAGCGCAAAATGAACGGAGCTAACGTCCGTATCATCCACAAGAACGTTAATTCAACTCCCTTACCTTCTGAAAGGATGAGCGTTAATGCAATCATATAGACCCAATCACCGATGTTTGTGATGAACCGGCCGAAATATAAAATTATCAAGTTGAAACTAAAGGCAGTTTTCATTCTAATACCATCCCCAATACTATAAACTTACTTTTCATAAATTTTTTCTTTGTCTGAATCCATTTTGTATTGCTTCCAAGCCAGTTTCATAACATCTTTAATATGGATTTTATCGGGAGGACAAGGTTTTTTTCCTTTTTCAATTCGAATTTTAGGACATGCTGCTCCTTGACAAGACGGTCTAAAAAAACATTTTTGACAACTTTCATCTGCAGTTTCGTCAGAAGTTATCCATAGCGCCATTAAATCTGAATTTAACTTCATACTTCCATCTTCAAGAAGTTGTCCAACCTTATTAAAATCAGAATCAAGTGCTACAGTACATTTATAAATAGTTCCATCAGATCCAATAACGT
>JAGKQJ010000038.1 GCA_017898095.1 Bacillaceae bacterium Marseille-Q3522
AAAAAAGTGAAAGGGACTCAGAAGACAAAAAGCATGCATCAGTCTAATTGTTGTGAAGCTTAATTTTTCTCTAATAAATCAAATTAATTTGATTAATGACAAACAGGGAGGCATTATGATGAGAAATACAAACAAGGCTATTTTTACAAATGTTTTATCAAAAATTCATATTCTCATAAAGAAAGACAAGTAAGGTAAGTCTGTATTATATGAAAGGGAGGCAAACAGGGTAAAATTAGCTTCGCAAAGATGTATAAAAAGGAGAAAAGGTGGATAAGCAGCATGAAAATGATCAATTCTTTCCTGAAAAAAAACGTTTCTTTTTTGTTGGCAGGATCTCTTGTTTCCATGCCGATTCTCTCGTTACCGTCACACAGCAGTGCGCAGACTGCGAAAACTCAAGGAGAAATAAGGTATGAGGCAGAAAATGCCACGTTGCCCGAAGGAAGTAATGTGGTTGTGCGTAGCGAAAGCGGGATGAGCAACGGATCATACGCAGAGCTAACAAGAGAAACGGGTGAGCAGCGGAACTCGATTCTTGTATTTGAAGACGCGATGGATATTAAAGAGCCGGGTATGTATCAAGTCGACATCGGATATAAGACGGAAAACGGGGACTACAAGAAACAGTTGTTAAAAATTATTGAACCGATGGATGCATATACCGTAGAAAAGCAAAACTTAAAAAATGAAGCAGTCGTCCAACAGATATCCGGCGAATTCCAATCCAGCGGCTGGGTGGAAAAGGAATTCATTTTTAAAATCGATAAACCTGGCCTTTACGATTTTGAAATACAAGGCGATTGGGCTTTTCAAGATATTGATTATATAGACGTCCATTCTGAAAAGAAAATTGTCAATCCAATCATCGATATTGAATTCTTCCGCTTTTATCAGGAACATCCTGAAGATCTTACGTTTAAATATGAAGATAATTACAATAATTTCACAGGACTAAAATCATCAGATAAAGAAATAAGCAATTCTTTGTATTCCGTGAATAAAGAAAAAAAAGAAATCACGATAAAAAAAGAATTTTTTCTCGAAGCGAAAGAAAAAGAGGGTACGATTCAAGTTTTGTTTGACAATGGGGAATCTCCACAGTTTTCCTATATAATCACGGATGCATTATCGGATAAATCTATCTATCAGGCAGAAGAGGGCAGCATATTGGGCGGATCGACGATAAAATATGATGCGCCGTCACAAACAAAATATGTGTCTATTGAAAGTGAAGGCGGTGTTCAGTGGGGGGTGCAAGTTCCGGAAGACGGCCGTTATCAATTAAAAATCAGATATCGTGCCTCCTCAGGTGATAAAGTTCAAGATATTATTGTAAAAAACGACGAGTTTGAGCTCAAATATGGGACGGGTTTTCCAATAACACCATTTTCCCTTTCAAACGAAGATAGCCGGGATGGATGGGAAGTTATTAAACAGGAAGTGGAAATGAAAGCGGGCTTTAATAGCATTGAGATAAGAAGGAATTGGGGATTTACCGATATAGACTATTTGAAAATTGGCGATGATCCGAATAAGGCAATTCCCTTTTATGAAAATGCATTGATATCTCCTTCACGGGACACGTACAATCAAAATGATCCCAGAGATTTAAATATTCATTTAGAAGAGAACGGCAACACATTAACAGAAATAAAAACAGAAAATGGAAGGAAATTGGCGTTTCGGGTGGAAGAGTTTCAAACATCTGATTTGGACTCCGGCTACAAAGCAAATAAAAGAAACGTTGTCTTGCCCAATGATCAGTTGAAATCTTTGCCGCTCGGGAAAAATAAGTTGATTTTTCAATTTTCAAACGGTGCAACAGCCACCTATACGGTAGACGTCCGAAAATATGTGGAACAAGGTGAATTGCAAATTGTCTCGTTTGAAGTCGGTCACGGGAATGCAACATTATTCAAATTGCCAAACGGAAAGAATCTGCTCGTGGATTCCGGAAAAGAGGAAGCTGCCGGATCAGTTGTTCTTCCATACTTAAAAAAACATCACATCAAATTAGACTATTATATGTTGACGCACTTTCATGATGATCATCGCGGAAAGCTTGAACAAATCTTGCAGGAAAATAATCTGAATAGAATTTCCAAAGAAGAAGCTTACGGGTTAATTAAAAAGGACAAGCAAAGCCGATATGATGTCCTTCGCAATACCCAGTATTTGGATAATACAATGTTGCTTCCGGGTGACAAAGTAGAAGAAATTTGGGATTTAGGCGGAGTAACGATGCAAATAATGCAATCACGTTACGATATGGAAGGAAATGAAAATTCGGACCTTGATGAGAATAATATCTCCATGGCGTCGATGATTGAATACAAAGGTTTTTAGTACTTGCATCAGGCGGATATTTATGCAAAAACAAATGATGTCCTTCTTGAAAGATTTGGTGATGATCCTGCTTATTGGGATGTTGATTATTTGCAGGCAAACCACCATTTTCATGGCTCGGTCAGCCCCGAATTTTTAAGATTGACCAATCCGGATCTTGTATTTGTACCGGTAAGCGGTGCGGTGTTTTCCAGAGGAGCTTATTCCACTTTATATCAGGAGTTTGTGGAAAATTATTTAAAGGAAAAGCAAATGGACTTAACAGATACGGTTGTTTCGGCAGAAAGCGGCACGCTTGTTTTAGATATTAATAGTAAATCAGATTGGCACTACACCTCTTATAAAGATATAAATTACGAGGACAAAGAAGCTCCATGGATTTTTGGTGTTGACAACACAGTGCTGGAAATTGGCGATTCGTTCAATCCGTTGGAAGGTATAACGGTGATGGATAATGTAGATTTGGATGTAACAGGGTTGCTTTCCATAGAGGGTGATGTTGATACGGAGGCTGCGGGTACTTATAACGTAGTTTATACCGTTTCTGATTCAGCCGGCAACCAAAGCAGATTGGTTAGAAATGTCACTGTTAAAGAAAAAAATGTTGCGAAAGAGCCGGATGAGCAGGAAAACGATCAAAATAATGGCGGAAATGAACCGAAAGATAAAGACGAACAGCCGGGAAATAATGAAAAGCAGCCGGGGAAAGGCGTCAATAATGGGGAGAAACTGCCGAACACGGCAACTGATTTTTATAATTATTTGGTAACAGGCATTGCCGTTTTGCTCACCGGTCTTCTGTTATTACGCAAAAAGTACCGTCACTAATCGAAGTTAATGCGACATAATAATAATGGAGCAGCACTATCGGTTTGTTCTTACGAAAAATGAATTGGATTGCAAATGTGGATGAATTTCCTATTTTGAAAAAAGCCGGATTTATCCTTTCGGCGTATGAAAATAAAATCTTCATGATCTGACGGTGCTGCGTTTAAGAGGCATATGTGTCTAATCTGAAAAATTAAATTTTTTCTTATATAGTGCCGCTACGCAATGATGCGATATGGCGATCTATTTTGAAAAAGTATTTTTCATAAGTTGGTGATGCTATATCCCGCGGCATAGTGCGGCATAGTGGTCTATTTTTGAAGGGAGAAGATCGTGCATTTAGCACCTGAATATTTCACGTGTTCAGGTGCTTTTTATTTTTGAGTTAGAATAGTGAAATTTTTTCAAAGAATGTATACGTATACATTTGTTTTTCCTGAATCAGGCTGAAAAAGAAAATAATTTTTCTGTAACAGAGCCTGCTGCCTAAATTCCTGTGTTCTTTATACCATGGCTTTAAAAAAGGTTATTTGTAAAGTGTTTTTCATTTTCACCTCATTGATATATTGATGCGATTGGCGGATCATTGTCTTCCTTTTTCAGGAAAGGCAATGATCCGCCGTTTTTTTGGAGGCTGTTTTCGTATAGATTGCTGTTTTCTTAACCAAACTTGTAGAAGGCTGATATAATGGGGTTTAGGAGCTGTTCAGAGTTCATGTTTATCTCCTTTTTAAAACAAGGTAACAGAAAATAAAACTCAACAAGGATGCTGCGTTACAGACGGCAAGAAACAAAGCGAAAATGAATCAAATTCATGCTGCGAGGAAGGGCAGATAAAGGAATTTTGCTGCTAAGCATGCGTTATATAAAAGCGAAAAGTTGATGCCTGATTTACTTATAAAAGATTTAACCTAGACATAGTTTTATTGTCGAGACGGAAATGAGAATTTCTGATTAACTTATTAAACATTTAAACTAGTACTAATATACAATATATAAAGGCTCCTTCTTCATCTATTGGAAGGAGCTTTTATCGCAGATTAAGGGGCAGTAATACCCCCGCCTCAAAAATAGAGGAGAAACCAATCATTTTAGGCGGGGGATAAACTGCCCCTAAAAGCCCGATTGGTGAAATAAGAATTTTCTTTGGGCTTTAGCCCTTAGAAAATTCAATCGGGCTTCGCGCGACTAACCATCAGTGGGGGATGAAGGAAAACCCCCACTGATGGAAGTTTCACTTTATTTAATAGAATACTCTGAATCTGCGGAATAACGAATCTCCTTCATCCATGTTAATGACAAGGTCAACAGGATGGCAGAACATCCCCAGTACAAATAGAGAAAACCGTGTGCTTTTTCGATAAGTAAGTACGCGATTATCGGTCCGATTGCCGCACCGACATCTTGAATAATAGAATACAGTGTTAAAAATGCTACTGCATTGGTTGTTTTTGCAATATCTCCGGCAAGAGAATCTGTTAATGTAGTTAAAGAGGTGGCAGAAATCATTGTAATTAGGACAACTGCAATCCAAATGAAGATAGGAATCTTTACAGATAATAAACCGTATGTAATCGAAGCGATGAATAAAGAAACATTCAAGAGAGGAATTCTTCCCTTGCTCCCGTCCGACCATTTGCCAAACAAACTTCCTAAAAACGGTTCCCACACCCAGCGAGCGGCGAGAATCAAACCTGCCAGAGCAGTAACTCCGATTGTTATTCCGAAGAGAGGGATTTGAACACCAAAATGATGTTTAATTAATGTACTTAGTGTCGAAGTAAAAACTCCTTGAATAAGCATCGTGAGAAAAAAGCCACTAATGATGACCATAAAAGCAGAACGATTAAAATGCAAGGATTGTAACTCTTTCTTCGAACTTGATAGATTTTTTGATTCTTTATCCGAAGTTTTTAAGGAAACGAAAATTAGTGGTATTCCGATAATCGAGATCGAACCAAAAACAATTGCAATCGCGGATAAGCCGAAAAACGGGACAAGTACTCCGCCTGCCAACATTCCCACTAAACTGCCGAGACGGTAAAGCCCGTTATATAACCCCATTGCTTTCCCGCGGTTCTTTTCATCAGCATAATGAACAACAGTTGACAGTCCTCCAATACGGAAAAACGACCACGCTATCCCCCATAAAGCACGCAAGATGATCCAGCCGATAAAGCCTTTTACAACTCCATATCCCAATGTTGTCAAAGAACCGATCACGACTGCTATTAGTAAGCCTGTTTTTAAAGACATTCTTTGATAGAACCAACCGATAACAGGATTAGCCGGTAAGCGAATGAAACGATTGATCGAAAGAAGCAGTCCTACTTGCCAAATCGAGGTTAACCCAGCATCTTTCCAGTAGATAGGTAAGGCAATATATAAAAAGGAGTCACCTACTAAACAGAGAGCTGTTACAATCGAAACAATGATAATTTTATTACTCACCGGCAACTCCTCCTGGATTACATTTGTTATCAACTTTTTAGTTACACGAAAAAGAATACCAGTTTCTCTTCGAAACATCAAGAAATTTTGATAAAAGAAAAAATTGATATTTAGAAAGGAACTTAAGGCTCGACCTTCGCAATAGACATTATATAATGGGATGGCCATATTTTCTGGCAATACATTTAAAGGTGAATATTTTGGAGCGGAAAGTGCAATCGTCTATATGCAAAAGCTGAGAAAAATTAAGTTGTGCTACTTGCATTATATAAGCAAATAGCTATATAATTATGACAGAAAGGAAGCAATTCTTTTTTAAAAAATAAATTCCGTTTCTTCCTCATATAAGTATATACTTATACAATTATCTGAAAGGAGAGATCGCATGCTAAAAACAAAAGTGGAATTGGAAAAAACAGCAATCGTCTTAAAATTACTCGGTGATAAAACGAGGCTTACCATTGTCGCTTTGTTAATGAAACGGGAACTTTGTGTCTGCGAGTTGCAGGAAGTGTTTGATATGAGTCAGCCTTCCATCAGCCAGCATCTCCGTAAGCTGAAGGATGCCGGGTTAGTAAAGGAAGCACGAAAAGGACAATGGGTTTATTATGCACTGAATCAGCAGAGCGATTTCTATTCTCTGATCGAGTATGTGACAGAAATGATTCCCGATCAGGAAGAAAAAATCCGGCAAATTGAAAAAAGCAATCCAACGCTCCGTTGCGGTTGTTAAGGAAGAAGAGGAATATAAATGAACAACAAAGGGAAAGCCGTTGAACGAAATGGCATGTTAGTCGTAAAGGGAGGACACATTTTTGAAACGTTTATCATTTCTTGATCGTTATTTAACAATATGGATTTTTCTAGCTATGGCAGCAGGAATTGGCTTAGGTTTTCTTTTTCCGGGGATGATAAGCGGACTAAATAGCTTACAAGTGGGAACGACATCGATTCCGCTGGCAATCGGCTTAATTCTGATGATGTATCCTCCATTGGCAAAAGTACGTTATGAGGAAATTGGCCGGGTTTTTAAGGATATCAAAGTATTAATGCTTTCTTTAGTACAAAACTGGATTATCGGTCCGATATTAATGTTTTTGTTAGCGGTGATTTTTTTACCGGATAAGCCTGAATATATGGTTGGTTTAATCATGATCGGACTGGCGCGATGTATTGCAATGGTGATTGTCTGGAATGATTTAGCAAAGGGAGATACAGAATATGCAGCCGGGTTGGTGGCATTTAACTCGATTTTCCAGGTGCTTTTTTACTCCGTATATGCTTATCTATTTGTAACTGTTATTCCGGAGTGGCTTGGCATGCAAGGTGCAGTTGTCAACATCACGATTTTGGAAGTTGCAAAATCGGTATTTATTTATTTGGGCATTCCTTTTCTTGCCGGAATGATTACCCGGTTCGCTTTTGTAAAATGGAAGGGAAGAACATGGTATGAAAAAGTGTTTATCCCGAAAATAAGTCCGGTCACGTTGATCGCACTATTGTTCACCATCATTGTGATGTTTTCATTAAAAGGCGATATGATTGTTGCTTTGCCGTTGGATGTCGTAAGAATCGCAATTCCGCTGTTGATTTATTTCATTGTGATGTTTTTTGTATCGTTTTTCTTAGGGAAAAGATTAGGAACAAATTATCCGGTTACGACGACACTGGCATTTACAGCCGGCAGCAATAATTTTGAATTAGCGATTGCCGTTGCCGTCGGCGTTTTCGGAATCCATTCAGGCGCTGCGTTCGCAGCAGTCATCGGCCCGTTGGTAGAAGTACCGGTCATGATCGCGCTCGTGAATGTGGCATTATGGTTTAAAAATAGATTTACGGAACAACCTGGATAAGTATTACTTCTAGAATAGAATGAATTGTTTGATCATAGCAATAAACAAAAAATACGAGGTGGTAATTGATATGGAAACGAAAAAAACTATTTACTTTTTATGTACCGGTAACTCATGCCGAAGCCAAATGGCGGAAGGCTGGGCGAAAAAATATTTAAGTGATGATTGGACTATTTTTAGTGCCGGTATTGAAGCACATGGCTTGAATCCGAATGCTGTAAAAGCGATGAAGGAAGCGGGAATTGATATTTCCAACCATACCTCTGATATTATTGATCCGGCTATTTTAAATAACGCTGATTTAGTTGTGACGCTTTGCGGTGATGCTGCCGATAAATGTCCCGTTACGCCGCCAAAAGTGAAAAGAGTTCATTGGGGCTTTGATGACCCTGCCAAAGCGGAAGGTACAGAAGAAGAAAAATGGGCCGTTTTTCAAAAAGTCCGCGATCAAATTGGGGAGCGGATAAAAACATTTGCTGAGACAGGTAAATAATCCGTTTTAGCTTTCTGAAACTGTAAGAAATCAGCTGAGAATTGGATTTCTTACAGTTTGGAAAGTATTGAGATCTTATCTTTTAAAACATTGATGAAAATATTAATTTAGGCGGTATTGACTGTCTGCATAAAAGAAAGGGTAATGAAAATGACAAAAATTGAAATCTTTGATCCGGCAATGTGTTGTTCCAGTGGTGTATGCGGTCCAGTTGTTGATCCGGAACTTGTCCGCATCTCCATCGCTGTGCAAAATTTAAAAAACAATGCTGTAAAGGTGGAACGGTACAATTTAACGGCTGATCCTGACAAATTTGTCAGTAATCAGACTGTAAACAATTTACTAAAAGAAAAGGGGGCGGATGTCCTGCCTGTCACCCTGGTGAACGGAGAAGTACGGAAAGAGGGCAGCTATTTATCGAACGCGGAGTTGGCAAGTCTCACCGGCGTAAAAGAGGAAACTTTAGGTAAAAAGCCGACAATCCGTCTGAGCATTTCTGTCAATAAGAGAAAGAAAGAAGCAGAGAAGCGATGAATATTTTTCAGCCTGCTTCTATCCACTTGACTCCTTTTCTTTTTTTTACAGGAAAAGGGGGAGTGGGAAAAACTTCTACCGCCTGTGCGACAGCGCTCTCACTGGCAGACCAGGGGAAAAAAGTATTGCTTATCAGCACGGACCCGGCATCGAATTTACAGGACGTGTTTGCAATGGAGCTATCAAATATCCCGACCGGCATACAGGGAGCGGATCATTTATTTGTTGCCAATTTAGATCCGGAAACGTCAGCGAGAGAATACAGGGAAAAAATAATCGGGCCATACCGGGGGCTGCTCCCTGAAACGGCCATTACACAAATGGAAGAGCAGCTTTCCGGAGCCTGTACGGTTGAAATCGCAGCATTTGATGAATTTACAAATTTATTAACAAATGAAGCGCTTGTTTCTGCCTATGACCATATTATTTTTGATACGGCTCCAACCGGACATACATTACGATTGTTGCAGTTGCCAACTGCCTGGAGCGGCTTTTTGCGCGACAATTCTCATGGTGCTTCTTGTTTAGGACCATTATCAGGTTTAGAAAAAAAGAAGACTGTGTATGAAAAAACCGTAAAAGAATTATCCGATCCGCAAAAAACGACGTTATTGTTGGTTGCCAGACCGGAGGAATCTCCATTACGTGAGGCAGCGAGAGCTGCAAACGAACTAAGAAAAATCGGCATTGCCAATCAAGTATTGATTATCAATGGCTTTTTAATGAATCATTTGCAATCAGATTCCGTTGCAACTGCCGTTTACCAGAGACAATCACAGGCACTGAAAAATATTTCAAAAACATTAGCGGATATAAATACATTTTATATTCCGTTACGACCTTTTCAAATAAACGGAATGGCAAACTTGCGCAAATTTTTCACTGAACAGGGGGAGCAGGTGGATTATCCGGATGAAACCCATCAGATGGAACTTCCTTCCTTGCAGGTTCTTATTGATGATTTATATCAAACAGGGAAAAGGGTTATTTTTACAATGGGAAAGGGCGGTGTCGGCAAGACAACGGTTGCCTCGGCAATTGCGGTAGGATTAGCAGAAAAGGGGCAAAAAGTCCATCTAACGACGACCGACCCCGCGGCACATCTGGACGAAGTGATGAGCAAAGATACTGGAAAGATAACAGTCAGCAGGATTGACCCCGCTGCAGAGGTTGAAAAATACAGGAGTGAGGTTCTGAAAGAAAATCAAGCAGATTTGGATGAAGAAGGCAGGGCGTATTTGGAGGAAGACTTACGTTCTCCATGCACAGAAGAGATTGCCGTTTTTCGAGCATTCGCCAATATTGTTGAAAAAGCAAATGAAGAAGTGATTGTCATTGATACGGCACCAACCGGTCATACTCTATTACTGCTTGATGCCGCCCAATCGTATCATAAAGAAATCGTCCGCTCTGAAGGAGAAATGCCGCAATCTGTCATTCATTTGCTGCCCCGTTTACGCAATCAGGATGAGACAAGTGTAGTGATTGTTACCCTTGCTGAGGCAACCCCTGTTTATGAAGCCGGTCGGCTGCTGGAAGATTTGAAACGCGCCGGTATTTATCCAAAATGGTGGGTGATTAATCAAAGTTTTCACACGATCCAAACGAAGGATCCGGTATTATCTGTACGTTCTCATTCTGAAAAAAAATGGATTCAGGAAGTGCAGAAAAAATCCGCCAACCATACTGTCATCATTCCGTGGCAAGTAAACAAATTGCGAGGCTACCGTCAATTACAAGAGCTTTTGGAGTAATTCCTTTTAATGGAGGTTCGTAATGAAGCCGGAATACATGACAGGAAAAATCAGATTAAAATATTCATTAATGCTATTTATGTTCTATGAAAGATTGATTAACCTTAAAATCAAAAGAGTTCATCAGCATAAAAGTGCTTAGTCCGGTATCTGTATAATTTCCATATAGATACGTGTAACTTGGTTTTGACCCCAAAATATCATAAAAACCGGGTCGTAAACTTTCAGTATGAAGAAATAAATCGGAGAAATGAACATAATAACCACATTTCATGATATTATTACTAGGAGCAGAGCGAGAGGAGAGAAAAAATAATGATTATAACCGATACAGCAAAAACATTTATTACGAATATAATGGAAGAAAACAATGCGAGTACATTGCGTTTTGCGTTTGCGGGAGCCGGGTGCTGCGGTCCTAAATATGCGCTTGCTTTGGAAGAGGCATTGGAAACAGATGTTGTTGAAGGTGTGAATGGAATTAGAGTGGCAATCGATGCGCAAATCGCAGAAACAGTAAAGCAATTGACATTGGATTATGAGGAAAGTGAACAAGGTGCGGGACTGGTAGTGGCCGGCGGAAGCAGCTGTTGCTGAAAAAAATATTTATCGCAGATTAAGAGGCAGTAAAACCCCATTGAAAAAAGTTTCACATTATGACCAAGTTTTTGTGTAGAAGAATGGAACGGGAATGGTTTAAGAAGTAATATGAAAAAATCCTCCTTTACTTGAGAATTGGTTTGCAAATCAAATTCTCAAGTAAAGGAGGACGGTAAGCAATGCTATAAATAATATTTTAGTGATCAGACTCGCCCCTTTACTGTAAAGTCTTCTTTTAATGAAGTAAGGGGGCAAAATTGAGGTTTTTTATTACTTTTTAGAAGTCCGTTGTCCGTAATGCTGAAATCTATTAATCATGTTTGTCATTTCTTCGCCATCGAGGATAACTGGAGTGCCGATTGTCCTTGCTTTGACATAAACTTCAGCACATTCTTCAATTTGTTCTGCTATATTAAAAGCATTTAAGATATTATTACTTCCTGCGATTAATCCATGGTTTGCAAGAAAAGCAGCTTTTCGATTTTTCATTGCTTCATAAGCATTTTGTGCAAGTTCAATGGTACCAAAAGAAGCATATTCTGCACATCTTACATCATAACCTGCCAATGCTATTAGATAGTTTGAGGCAGGAAGACCTTCCCTTAGTGTTGCTAAAACAGTACTATAAACAGAATGTGTGTGAACAACAGAATCGATATCATCCCGTTTCACATAGAAGATGCGATGTAATTCATGTTCACTGGACGGTTTTCTATTTCCTTCTACAATATTGCCTTCTATATCCATAACAACTACGTCCTCTGGTTCTGTTTCAAAGTAATCTATCCCGCTTGGGCTAATGGCAAACAATCCTTGTTCACGGTTATAGATACTGATGTTTCCACCGGTACCTTGTGTCAAACCTGCTGTGATAAGCTTTTTTCCATATGCAACAACGTCTTCTCTTTCTTTTTGTAAAATCATGGTATTATCCTCCGATTTATATTTGTATAGTATTTGATATATGTGAATCTGCAAGTTCATCGATAGCAATTATTATTTTACATATTGATACAAGAGTCTTTTTCCGTCTAAAAATCTTCTGACATCAGATACCACTTGAATAGTGTGATTAACTAGAACATCATTGGTCGCACCGGCAATATGTGGCGTAATAACAACATTGTCCAGTTCTGTAACGTAAGGATGCTCCTTGGAAATGGGTTCACTTGCGTAAACATCAAAAGCTGCACCTGCGATGCGTTTATCTTTTAGAGCCTGTATCAATGCGGATTCATCCAGAATAGCACCTCTGGAACTATTAATGAAATAAGCAGTCGGCTTCATAAGTGAGATCATGTCTTTGCTGATAACGCCGGTGGTTTCCGGTGTGACTTTCATATGACAGGTAATAAAGTCAGAATTTTTCATTAGATCCTCTAAATTTTCAACTTTTTCTACGCCAATTTCTCCGATATCGATAGGACATACAAAAGGATCAAAGATAATCAAAGACATTCCAAAAGCTCTGGCAATTTTTCCGACACGACGTCCAATACTTCCATAGCCAACAATTCCAAGCGTTTTTCCTTTCAATTGTGTCCCTTTAAATACCATATATGGTGCGTCTGCTTTCATATCCCAAATAACATCCGCTTTTAATCCGCTTTTTGTATGTTTTACAGAATTTGGATCACCGGTATATTTTCCTTCTTTTAATGCTTTGTAAGCCATCGGAATATTTCTGGCAATAGAAAGTATCAATCCGATAGTAAACTCAGTGGTACTGTCGGAATTTCTTCCCGGGGTATAAATGACTGGAATCCCACGTTCTTTTGCTGCTTTCATGTCCACATTAACTGGAGTTGCTCTTGTACATGCGATAAGTTTTAAATTTGGTGCATTTTCAATAACATTGCGGGTAATATCGTCATAGCTGACAATAATGATGTCCGCATCTTTTGTTTTTTCCATTAATTCTTTTTCAGGTATTTTGGGAAGCCCTAAAGCCCAGCCATCTAAAACAACATCACCAATTTTATAAAGTGGTTTTAATTCATTTTCACTGTACTCTGCTGTAAAAAATATTTTCATCTCATATTTTTCCTTTCATTTTGATAACTTATTTTAACCGATTGCTTTCATGATTTCTGCACGGGAGGTCCACAACGGTTCATTTACGGTTCGAATCTTTTTATAAAGCTGATAAATTTTTTCATAAATCAAATTTTCATCATGATTTGGAAAGTAAATCAGTTTTACGTTGCATATTTTTGCTGCTGCATCATCATAGTTTTGATAAATCCCAACAGCAGTTCCCAACATCATTGCAGCACCTTTGGCTGCAAATTCATTTCCATCCGATACGACAACTTCCATCCCAATAACGTCAGATATCATTTGCACCCAAACCGAACTCTTGGCACCACCGCCGGCAATATAAATTCTTCCGTTTTTATTAACCCCTTGCAGGCAGTCTTTAATGGAAAAAGAAATGCCTTCATAAACAGCCCGAATTAAATCTGCTCTGGTTGTATGGGTACCTATTCCGAAAAATCCTGCTTTTGCATGAGGATGATAAAATGGTGCCCGTTCTCCGGCAGCGCTTACATATGGATGGTAAATAACTCCTCCACTTCCTGGCCGAACATTTTCTATCAATTTGTCGATTTTGGCAAAATCTTTTGTTAATGCGATTTCATTTAGAACCCAGTCAATATTTGGAGTACCATTCATAGTGGGCAATAAATTTAAGAATAAGTCTCCTACAGCGTGTTTTTCATATCGGGTACCTTGTTCCCCAAATCGGCACTGATTTTTCCGCTTAATAATTTCATTGGCGCACGTTGTTCCTAAAATTACACAAACATCATTATCATTCACTGCACCTAATCCAACAGCACATGCTACCACATCGATAGAGCCTGCAATGACAGGAGTATCGGACCTTAATCCTAACTTTAACGCGACATCTTTCTGCAATCCTCCGACAATTGTATTTGATGTCACAACCTGGGGAATATACTTTTTGTATTCTTCGAGACCTAATGCTTTCAGGATTTCGTAACTAACTGTTCCTTTAGCGGAGTCCAGCAGAGATGTTCCCGCGTCCGTTAAATCTCCGTTGACTTTCCCAGTGAGTTTGTAACGCACCCAATCCTTACAGAAAAATATCGTACTTGCTTTGTCTAAAACATCTTTACGGTGATTGTGCATCCATTTTAACAGCATTAATTGTGTGCCCGTTAGAGGCGGAGTACCTGTTGTGTTATATATCAGTTCTCTAATCTCAGGATGTTGTACTGTAACTTCTGCAACTTCATCTGTTGCTCTCCCGTCACACCATAAAATGGCGTTTTGCACAGGATCTCCGATTTCATCAATTAACCAGCATCCTTCTCCCTGACCGGTAACACCAATTCCAAGAATATCGTTGGCGGATGCCGGTCCCTTCTCCATTATCATTTTAATGCAGAGCGCGACTTTTTCCCAAAGAACATTCATATCCTGTTCAACTTCGGCTTTACCAAGATATATTGGCTCATTTTCCGAGGCTTGAACCATAATTTCGTTTCCCTGAGTGTCAAAAAGAACGGCTTTTACATAAGAAGTACCTGCATCAATTCCTATGATATATTTCATATGATTTCCTCCTCATATTTCGAAAAAACACTCCTTTTACGGATTTAATTAAAATCAGATTACTGCTTTATGCAAACTGAATCCCAATTTTTTTCACAATTTGTTCCGCAGTCATATCATCGATGATTAGTGTATCGATCACCCCGGAATTTAAACATCCTATGATTGCATCCGTTTTTTCACTGCCTCCGGCAATTGCGACAACATCTGGTATCTTTTTTAAAATATCCATGGTCACGCTGATGACTCGATTGCTGATATAACAATTTTTCCATTCGCCTGAGATTGTTACAGGATTGATACAGATATCTCCGATAAATCCTTCCTCTCTAAGTCGTACAATATCATCCTCTTTTAAGAGTCCCCGCTTGTATATGGTCGAGTCTTTTGTAACCTGTCCTATCCCACAAATAGCAACATCACAACGATTAATCAATTCATAGGTTTTTTGAATAGGACGTTCATTCATTAACCAATTTTTAGTTTCAGGACTATCAACAACGCAAGGCGCATACAGCATATATGAAACACAATCAAGCTTGTCGGCAAGGGAGCGGGCAATTTCATCGGCTTTCAGCATTTCCACATCAAAATTTTGGGCTCCCAGCATTTGAATGACTTTACAATTCTCTCTTTTTTTAAAAGAAAGATCTGAAATGGTACGAGCTAATGTTTCTCCCCATGAGACACCAATTATCATGTTGGGCTGTAAATAATCTTCTAAAAATTGTGAGGCAACATTGGCGATAGTTGGCAAATATTTATCACTCTGACCAAAAGTGTTTGCAATGATGACACGCTTTAGTCCAAAATGTTCTTCCAATGCACATTCATATTTCGTATTTCCTTCCGTGTACCCATTAACTTTTATGGTTACCACACCTTTGTCAGCCAAATTACTGATAATTCGATTCACTCTCTGACGTGTAAAAGACAGTCGTCTAGCAATTTCGTCCTGTGTCAATCCTAATGTATAATACCAATGGGCAATTTTTACATATAGTTCTCTATTTTCTTTTTCCACAAGCACTTATCCTCCTAAGCCGAATTATCATTATTTATCTCGTCTTTATACCTGCCGAAAATCTAATTCAATTTACTATATATTTTAGTATGATGACACTAGCATTTTTTTGTGACAATGCCGATGGTCACTTTCTATCTTATTTTATTAATATAGCAAATGTATAGCAAGTAGAGCAGGTATTTAGAAATCGCTATTAACATAGAAGGATTTGTGCCGAAAAACTACTTTATTATTAAACTATTTCCTCAAAAGGTATTATGGAAATATCAAAAAGATTACCAGACTTAAGGTAGCAATTGTGCAGGCCGGAGCATCGATATGAGAATCAACATTTGTATTAATAATGTTTTGGTAGAGCTCAAATACAATGCTTGCGAGCACTCCAAATAAAATTCCAAGCATAACATCTCCTGAACGGATAGTTGCATATCCGGCAATCAACGTAATATGATGCGTAACCGGGAAATCGCTGTCTAACAGAAAGAAGAGCAGGGATAACGCACTGATATAGAATCCAATTGTTGCGCTACCGTTTAAATAAACAGCATAGGCAGCAACACCGGCAGTGACAAACCCGACAAGAATTTTAAACAACCATTCCTTCATGCAGCCCTTTTGGAAAAGAGAAACATCTTGCAACTTTGGATTAATAAATATTCGATTTCCAAAGAAGAATCTTACAATCACCCCTGAAAGTAAAACCATTAATGCCCCGACATCAAGAGGGAGATGTAAATAGAGCCCTAAATAATAGCCTAAAAATCCAAAAGCTCCAAAAAAACCACCGATTAGAACCACTTTAATGTCTTTTGAAAAACCAAGAGCTTTATTTAAGTCAGTACCGGAAAGATTGTATTTTCGGATATTTGCAGCATAGGCTAAGGATGCTACAGCTCCGGCAAAACTAATGCATGGAGTAAACAGGGTAAATTCCACTGTTTTTTGAAGGATCGGAGCACCAGCCGCATCACCCATTACATGAAAAAGAACGCCGATTATTCCAACGATAACAAACGACGGATTTCCTCCTACCAATGCACCAAGGCATCCTCCTAAAAATGATCCAATCAAATTGACTATGTCCATTTCAATTGGTTTCCTCCCATATTTAATTATTCTCTTGCTTTATAATCAAAACTATCTGATACATTTGATTGCATAGTATCCGCTTTCATTTTATAGTATCCGCTTTCATTATTAGCAAGAGAGAAAAGTTTTCCCTTATAAATACCCCCTTTCTCCTTTTTAATATTATTTCAGTTATTTTCTAGCTAGAAAGACTGTGATATTCTACTAATTTGCGAGTGAATCTTCTTTTTTGATCTAATTTGTCTGCTTTCATAATTTGTAATCGTTATTACAATTGTAATTTAAAAATACATATGTACAATGCATATTATACTACTAAAATTTTGTCTGTCAATTTTTTTATCATATTTTTCTTTTTTTCTACTACATCTGATTCTTATTCAAGTTTTGCACTTGCTGAAACGAGTTCACATAATTTCCTTAGTTAATCTTGTTTCTTGGAGAACCGCATAGATGAAACAGCAGTCTTACTTGACTTTTCTAAAATTCTATCCTAAAATCCAAGTATGAACGAAAAGCAAAGATAAGGACAAGAATCGAACTTGATTTTCTTTCCAGAGAACAGGGTCTTTGGCTGAAAGCCCTGAAGAAAAGAGTTTGATTTACCGCCTTGGAGCTATTATGAGGAAGTTAACTGTTAGTATTCATAATCGGAAAAATCCGTTATCTTTATGAGCTTCATGCACATTCCCGTGTATGATGGAAATTGGGTGGAACCACGACCGCACTCGTCCCTTTGTAGAGGATGAGTGCGTTTTTAATTTAATAAAAGAATAATGAACATGCGTAGAAAAGGATATGAATCAAATTCGATTTTCTTGCCAGAGAACAGGGTCACGGCTGGAAGCCTTGAAGAAAAGAGCTTGATTTACCACCTTGGAGCAATGATGGGGAAAGCAATAGTAAGTATCCAGAATCGGGAAAACCGTTATCTTTTTTAAGCGTAATGCACATACTTGTGTGTTACGGAAGTAGGGTGGAACCACGACCGCACTCGTCCCTTTGTAGAGGATGAGTGCGTTTTTTATTTTACAAAAAGAATAATGAACATGCGTAGAAAAGGATATGAATCAGACTCGATTTTCTTGCCAGAGAACAGGGCCACGGCTGGAAGCCTTGAAGAAAAGAGTTTGATTTACCACCTTGGAGCAATGATGGGGAAAGCAATAGTAAGTATCCAAAATCGGGAAAACCGTTATCTTTTATGAGCGTGATGCACATACTTGTGTGTTACGGAAGTAGGGTGGAACCACGGCCGCACTCGTCCCTTCGTTGAGGATGAGTGCGGTTTTTATTATAAATTTTGAAAAATTAGGAGGAATTAAAATGTCTATTGAAGTGGAAGCAGAAAGAAGAAATCACCGAAAATTAGGGGAACAACTGGAACTGTTTATGTCGATGGAAGAAGCACCAGGGATGCCGTTTTTCTTACCAAAAGGAATGGTCATTCGCAATGAATTAGAAAATTACTGGAAACAAAAACATCAAAAAGCAGGGTACCAGGAAATAAAGACACCGATTATGATGAAACAAGAGCTATGGGAACAGTCAGGACATTGGCAACATTATCATGAAAATATGTATTTCTCCAATGTGGACGGACAAAATTATGCGATAAAGCCAATGAATTGTCCGGGAGCGGTGCTGCTTTTTAACAGCAAAAAACGAAGCTACCGGGAGCTGCCGATTCGTTATGCAGAGCTTGGGTTGGTGCACCGTCATGAACTTTCCGGATCGTTAAACGGACTTTTACGGGTTCGTGCTTTTACACAGGACGATGCTCACTTGTTTGTGCGAGAAGACCAAATTGAAGCGGAAATGGAAAAAGTACTTGATTTAATTGATGAATTCTATTCCAAATTTGGGTTCCAGTATAAAATGGAGCTGTCTACAAGACCGGAAGATTTTATGGGATCTGTTGCGATGTGGGATAAAGCAGAATCAGCTCTCGAATCTGTATTAAAGAAAAAAGGGCTTCCTTATCAGATTAATGAGGGGGATGGAGCATTCTATGGTCCGAAAATTGATTTTCACATTCAGGATTCGATTGGAAGAAGATGGCAATGTGGCACTGTCCAGCTTGATTTTCAAATGCCGGAAAAATTTCATTGCTATTATATCGGCGAAGACAATCAGCCTCATTGTCCGATTATGATCCACCGGGCGATATATGGTTCTGTGGAGCGGTTTATGGCCATTTTAATTGAACATTTTGCCGGGGATTTTCCGTTGTGGCTGGCTCCCGTTCAAGTGAAAATTTTACCGATTTCCGATTCTCATTTGTCCTATGCGAATCTAGTGAAACAGCAATTAGAATCAGCCGGATTCCGAGTCGAGCTTGATGACAGAGTGGAGAAAATTGGTCTGAAAATAAGAGAAGCGGAAAAGCAAAAAATTCCTTATATGATCATCATCGGCGATCAAGAGGTGAAGAACAATTCATTGGCATTGCGAAAACGAAAAGAAGGGAATCTGGGGCAAGTGAAGATCGGAGACGTCATCGAAAGGTTCCAAGCAGAGAAAGATTGACGAAATTCATAAGGTTAAGGAAGGTGGCACTATTTTAGAGCTTAATGCTGTGATGCGAAAGGATTAGGTGAAAAAAAGTCATATGGAAGGTTGCCTTCCATATGACTAAAATTTGAAATGTGCTGGTGAATGACTTAATAATCCGTTTGAATGAAATAATTTTCCAGCTGGCATCCGTTAAAATTCAATTGGTGGAAATTGTTCTTTCGTACTGCACGATACCTTTCACTGTCACTCGCAAAGCATTGGACAATGATGTTTTTTAAGTTATACTCGGTAAAAAAATGCTTCTTCACAGTTATTAAAAGATTATTAAATAAATTTTCTTTTGCAAAATCTGAAATGATATCAATTCTTAACACGCCATTTTGCACGTTTTGCTCAAATAAATGTGTAGGATTTTCAATAAAAGATCCAATTGGTTTTGCAAGCACATCTTTAACATAATTTTCTGTATTCGGAATCGATGCAATTTCAATAGTGCCGGCAATTTTTTTACTCTTTTTCGACTGTATGATCCACCTAAAGTATCGATTTTCATTCCAGGCTTTTTCCCATTCCTTAATGCAATGAAGCATTTCCCTCTCATTTTTGAAAGTAAAAAGAGTTTCACAATTGTGATCATCAAGATATTTTTGCAAATAGAAATCTGAATAACACGAAAAGAGCTCACCTCCCCATTTTTTGTCGATTTTACTCCATAGAAAATAAGATCCATCATAATTTGTCTTCGGTGCATGATTTATCATAAAATATCCCTTCTTCCATAATGATTACCTTGATTATAAAATAGTAATAGTGACATCTATATGTCCCCTATATTAAAAAAGAGAGTGATAGGATGAAAATCGATCGTTTATTAAGTATCACTATATTTCTTTTGAACCATCCAAAGACGACTTCTAAAGAGTTAGCGAATAAATTTGAGGTTTCTGTTAGAACCATAAAAAGAGATATTGAAAACATTAATTTAGCCGGTATCCCGGTCATGTCTACTTTAGGGTCAAACGGTGGCTATAGCATTCATCCCCGGTTTACTTTAGATAAACAATTTTTACGATCGGAGGATTTTGCATTAATTGCGGCAGCATTAACAGGACTTCAATCTTCTTTTGAAAATAAAAAAACAGAGGAAATATTGGAGAAATACCAAGTTTTATCAAAAAATAAAGATATCAGAGAAGGGCATATTTATCTTAACTATAGTGCGGCCAGGGAAGGAAAATTTGTTCAACAGCATCTAAGCTCTCTAGAAAAAGCAATCATACACCATCAAGTTGTTGATATTTTATACTGTGATGCGAAGCAGCAACCAACAAAACGCCAGGTTCACCCACTCGCGTTGCGTTACCAATGGTATGATTGGTATCTGTTTGGCTATGATCCTGATAAAAAAGATTACCGGATGTTTAAAATTGTACGCATTAAAAAAATTACAATACATAACTGTATTTTTAAAGAACATCACAATATCAGTGACATGATGCTAAATCATGATCGCGAATATTCGCAAAAATGTATTGATATTGATATCCATTTCCATGAAGAAAATCAATCTATCGTAGAAGAATATTTTCCGAAAGGAAGGATTCTTAAGAAAAAGGGGAAAACGCATCAACTGCGTCTTCACTTGCCGGAAAATGAGATGATGTGGAAGGCTAAATTAATCGCATTAGGTGATTGTATAAAAATTATTAAGCCTGACTCATGTAGACAAGAATTAATGAATATCGCGCAAAATTTCATAAAAAATAACAATCAGGATAGCCGGAAGTCCGGCTTATCCTGATGTGCTACTGCATCATTTGATTGGCACTAACAATGATCAAAATGTTTATTATTTCCAAGCTTGGATGGTTGACGATACGATGTATTGTTCAATATTTGCTCCAGGCAGCCATTCTTTAATAAAATCTTTTGATTCATCTTTTGGCTTGATTTGAATCTGAGTAAAGCCGTTTTGTTTTAGCATGTTTTCCAGTTCAATTATTGAAGATGCACCGGAAATACAGCCTGAGTAAGAAATATCCAGATCATTTTTTAACTGTGAAGGGAGTTCGGCAGTCAGCACTACATCAGAAATAGCAAGACGGCCGCCTTTCTTTAATACCCGGTAAGCTTCTTTAAACACTTGAGGTTTATCGGGAGAAAGATTAATCACACAATTGGAAATAATCACGTCAACCGATTGATCTGCCACCGGCAAATGCTCAATTTCTCCTAAGCGAAAATCAACGTTTTGAAAATGGCCATTGGCTGCATTTTGCCGTGCCTTGCTAATCATTTCCGCGGTCATGTCAACACCGATCACAAGGCCGGTTTCTCCCACTTGCCGTACAGCTAAAAAGCAATCAAATCCGCCGCCGCTTCCTAGATCCAAAACAGTTTCACCAGGCTTTAACGAGGCAATGGCCTGGGGATTTCCGCAACCTAAGCCGAGATTAGCTCCCTCGGGTACAGCAGATAATTCATCACTTGAATAGCCAAGTTTTTCTGAAACCTTTTTAAAATCAACCGGTGAGCTGCAGCAGCCAGCTTCTGCTGAACAACAGTCTGTCGCCGCTGAAACATCCTGCAGGGCGATTTTTTTATAACGATTACGAACGTTCTGTCTGATTTGATCATTTGAAATACTCATTTTCGATGGCTCCTTTAAATTAATCTCAAAGTTCTTTTTTTTCAGTAGAAGAAATCAAGATTTCTTTTCAGCGTTAACACGTTTGGTTCTAAAAATTGCGTGATACCAATTTAAAATTTTCCGGTTCTGTGTCAATGCTCCAACAAGGCAAGATTCGCATTGTTTCCGGAGCAACATGCCTTTTCTTTGCGGATAGGAAGTTCTTCAATAACACTGGTAATAAAACGGGGAAGATCTTGATTTAAACGATAATAGACCCATGTCCCCTGTTTACGCTCTCGAATAATGCCTGCCGTGCGTAATTTTTTCAAATGCTGGCTTATGGCCGGCTGTGTCAATGGAAATAAATCGACAAATTCACAAACGCACATTTCTCGGTTTTTCAAATAAGAAAGCATCGCAAGTCTTGTTTTATCACTAATTATTTTCAGTAAAAAAGCAATTCTTTCAAGTTCATCCGTTTGTTGTTTCATTCATTCATCTCCACTTATATAAGTATAAAATTATATTAGCGTATGCTTATGTAATTTTCAAGAGAAAAGTTTTTTAAATCATACAGTCATATTTATGGAAAGAAATTAAGAGATAAATCGGTAATCGAAAAACAGGAGCATATGAAAATTTCCATATGCTCCTGTAAATGTTTTAATAAATCTGTGTAGCGTCGCAAGGCAGATCACGGACATGTTTCAGATAGGATGATACAGCTTTATCATCAGAATACGGGTAGGTGTAACCAAAATGAGATGCCACACCGACGGCAATCTTTCGGAACAAATTGCACATGGTAAAAAGCGATTGCCAAATGTTCTCAGGATCTGCATTCGGATAGGTTCGAATGAGTTCTAACCACAAATCTTTTTCCAGATAATTTTTCAAGTATTTTCCGCATTTTCCTGCGGAGACAGAAAAGTTTGTAGTGACGCCAACATGCCATTCAATCTTTTTTATAAGCATGTCACGAACAGGTTCTTCAAGCATTGCTTTGGCATAGGGGATTTCATCACGCCACAGCCCTTTCGCTATGTACGTTGACACCCACCAAAATTCGTTGCAGCAATCTGCAAACTGTTTGTCCGTAGGCGGCTGAATTCTGTAGTCGCCGTCATTGGAAGGGGGGAAGGGGGCAATGATCCCGTCTTTATCAAGAAGAATTCTGCTCAGACTGTCCCTTCCGATTAAGTCATCGATTTTTTCGATCGGAAAAAGAGTCAAATCAATCCGGTTGCCGTCTTTGAACAGCATCAGATAAGCAAAAGAACCTTTATCTGAATGTGGAAAGAGACTGCTTGTATCAGGCATCTGCATGATAATTCTTTCACCGAAAATATCAATCTGACGATGATCCGACGTAAATGAGGATACATCTCTTACAACATAAACAATGTCATAATCTTGAAAGCAATCGTGTGGTGCATTGGGATTCGTACGTGAGCCATTCATGATGACGGAACGAATTCTTTCGTCTTTTTTGGCTGCGTTTAAAATTAAATCCATCATTTCCTGTTCACTTCTCAATTCCTTCAACCTCCAAATTTTTTTGTGTAACAATCTTCATTCAGAGGGATCGGAGGCGCCCGTGCTTTCTACAATTTATCCATCCTTTTTTTCATTGTATCGTTCCTCCTATGTAATTTTTGCATTCTAAAATGAATTTGTTCGTTCACTCCGCAGCAAATCTATGCTCTCTTCATTATAAAAAATTTTATTTGTATTTACACGTTCTAAACTTTCCTTTGATCCAGAAGGTTGCCTCAATGGTATGAAATTTTAATAAGCGGTGTTTTGGATCATAAATGCCTTTTTTGAAAAAATTCTTATCACACAATTCTTCAAATGTTATTTTCTCATTTGGATCACTGATAATCGTGACATCTCCAATTAATGTGACACTATCCCCGCCACGGTAATAGCAGACACTTGCTTTTTCATTATGCTCAAAATGCGTTGCTTTTCCGTTTATTGTTGATCTTTTCGAAGTTTCAAAATAAATATCTGAAAATGTTTCCGCTTTTAATATCGATAAAACGCAAGTGCGGGGATAACCCTTTTCATTAATAGAGGTAAGCGTTGCAACATCACATTTTTTTAATAATAATGATGCTTTTTCTTCAAGTTCTTTTATTCTTTCTTTTTGAATTTCATAGGCTGTTTTCATGCCCAGTCTCCGCCTCTCGTTTACGTAGGTAGTTAGCCAAGCTTATACCAATCTGGTGTTTTCTGCTTGCATCTTATTTCCCCTCCAAATTTTGAAAAAAATAATCTGCACTTTGCATCATCAGTCCAACAATCTTATTTTTCTCTTCATCTGTTTGGCAATGTGCATACTGTATAGAAAGCATGATTTGTTCATTATTAAACAAAGTTGCAATTAACTGTTTATCAACACCTTTCCATTTTCCTCTACGTTCCATCTCTGAAAGAATAGATACATAATAAGAAACATTGTTTTTCATAATTTCCCTGATAAAGATATCCTTTGCTTTGTCGTTGTAGAAATGCTCTGAGAAAACAAACCGCGCCATCTGTGTCCACTTTTCATTAATATGTTTACCATAATTAACTATTAAGGATTTAAATACATCTTCGACGTTCATCTTATCGATATTATCTGCAACTTCTTTTAACGGAGGACGCGAAAAAGCAAGTGTTTTGACAAAGGTCTGACAAATATCATCCATGATCGCCTCTTTCCCCGAATAGTGGTTATAGATAGAACTCCCCTTGATGCCAACTTTGCGTGCTATGTTGCGCATGGAAACACCGTTATATCCCCGTTCGGAAAAAAGTGCTAATGCACAGTGAAAAATATCTTGCTTTGTGCTCATCTTTTCACCTTCTTTTTGTAGCTGTTATTAATTATAAACTAACGTTAGTTAGTTTTCAATAATAAATAAACGAAGTTGAGTGGTCAGACTAGGAATGCTCTAATAAATAACTCAATTTTGTCTATATTTATTTATAAACAACCCATTGTCGAGAAAGCACAGTTCTTGTCTTAAAGTCTTAATTTACTTTTTATTTCGAAAACAATATAATAACTGTGTTAATACAACTTGAATAAAATCTTTTTGTTATTAATCAAGGGAGGGATATGATTGTCAACTTTAAAGAAAATGAAAACAATGAATGACACCGTTGATTACACAGAAATTGCCCGGTCGCAGGCTTTCAGACAGCTTTTACAGAAAAAACGGAATTTTCTCATCCCACTATCACTTTTTTTTCTGGCATTCTATTTTACATTGCCAATATTAACCGCTTACACAACCGTTTTGAACAATCCGGCTTTTGCAGGGATGACATGGGCGTGGGTCTTTGCGTTTGCCCAGTTCATCATGACTTGGACGCTTAGTATCTTATACACAAGGCGGGCTACCCTGTTTGACCAATTGGCTGATGCAATCAAAGAAGCGGGAGTGAGGGGGATCGATCAATGAATGTACTTGCTTTCACGCTATTTCTTATCATTGTGGGTTTAACGCTTTTCATTACTTATCTTGCTTCGAAAAAAACGAAAACAACAAGTGATTTTTATACAGCTGACGGAAGCCTAACAGGGCTGCAAAATGGGATGGCGATTGCGGGGGATTATATGTCGGCTGCGTCCTTTTTAGGGATCGCCGGAATGGTAGCGCTTTCTGGATTTGACGGTTTTTTTTACAGTATTGGTTTTCTTGTTGCTTATCTTGTTGTGCTGTTTATCGTAGCGGAGCCGCTTAGAAACCTTGGGAAATATACATTGGCCGATATGATTGCCGCCCGTTTTGATGCAAAAAAGGTTCGCGGTGTTGCTGCACTGAATACGATTACGATTTCAATTTTTTATATGATCGCCCAGCTCGTTGGTGCGGGTGCGCTGATTCATTTATTGCTCGGACTTGATTATGTTTATTCCGTTTTAATTGTCGGAATTTTGATGACGGTATACGTTGTTTTTGGAGGCATGACAGCAACCAGTTGGGTGCAAATTGTGAAAGCGATTTTGTTAATGGTGGGAACGTTTATCATTTCCATCATTGTGTTTGCAAAATTTGATTTTAGCATTGCAAAGATGTTTACGGAGATGAAATCAGCAACACCGCTTGGGGAAGGGTTTTTGAATCCGGGCAATAAGTTTACTAATCCGTTAGACATGATTTCCTTAAATTTAGCGCTCGTGCTCGGGACAGCCGGATTACCGCATATTCTGATCCGTTTCTTTACTGTAAAAGATGCTGTTACTGCCCGTAAATCCGTTATCCATGCGATCTGGATTATTGGATTATTTTATATTATGACAATTTTCCTTGGTTTTGGTGCGGCAGCTTTTGTCGGCTATGAAGATATTGTTGCGGCAAACGCGGCAGGTAATATGGCTGCACCGCTTTTGGCCCAGGTTCTCGGTGGCGATTTCTTATTTGCGTTTGTTTCGGCTGTTGCATTTGCGACGATTTTGGCGGTTGTAGCTGGGCTGGTTCTTTCCGCAGCATCGGCATTTGCCCATGATTTTTACAGCCACATACTCCGGCGCGGGGAGGCAACTGAAAAAGAGCAGGTCGTAGCGGCACGCTGGGCATCGATTGGTGTCGCTGTACTTTCCATTATTCTTGCGTTATTTGCGCAAAAAATGAATGTTGCTTTTTTAGTTTCGCTCGCATTCGCCGTTGCGGCCAGTGCAAACTTACCGATTATTATCTTCACAATATTTTGGGAGCGCTTTAATACTGCAGGAGCTATAACCGGCATGCTAGTGGGGCTTTTCAGTTCTATTATTCTCGTATTGATGAGTCCGAATGTTTGGTCACCGGAAGCGGGAGCGGCGATTTTCACCGGAGAGCCGCTGATTACACTCACAAACCCGGGAATTATTTCGATTCCGCTTGGATTTTTAGCAGCCATTGCCGGCACATTCATTTCGAAGAAAAAAGCAGACGAAAAGAAATTCAACGAAATTTTAGTAAAAGCAAATACCGGGATCGGGATTCAGGGTTCTGTGAAACATTGATACAATAAAAAATATTAGTGCCTAATCATTTCTGGATTATAGTAATGGTTAGGCGCTTTTCCTTTCCCGCATAGTTCAGAAAAAATAATACACGAATATAGCATTTTACGCTGTGGTTCAGTCTTTTATTTCTCATTACGTATAGATAAAATCTTTCCTCGCTTCTTTATATCCTACTAGGTTCAGAAAAAATCATCATTCAAAAACAGAATTTGTATGAAATTTTATATTTATTTCCCACTACGTTCAGATTAAATAAAATAATCGACTATATTTAGCCTGCCAATTTCTTCACTTTATATCCCACTACGTTCAGATTAAATAAAGTTGAAATTAATGAACATGATTAGACCCCAAGAAGGTAGATTTTATTAAAAAGTTCTACAACGATTTCTCCACAAAATTTTTGTTCGCCAAGTTTAATTCTGTACGGCTTTTCAACTATTTCTTCCCCATTCTCTATTTGTTCTATAATACTTTTATTTAAAGGGTCCCGCCATCTAATAGTATCATTAAAAACCGTAAGAAATGGGAAATATATGTTATGGTTTTTTGCAATTTGAGGAATAGTAGATATATCAAAATAGTCGATTTCAAAATTAGCTTGAAATTTATTTAGTAACATCAGTGTTTCATGATTTATTGG
>JAGKQJ010000387.1 GCA_017898095.1 Bacillaceae bacterium Marseille-Q3522
GATAAGTAGAATGCATAATTGAAATAGAATGACATGATTACAATGATGATGACAATAAATAATATAGTTATCCCCAAAACTTCCAACTATATCCCACCCTTTTCCCATTTTAAAATTGCAATCGTATTTTGTTTAGAAGCATTTGTAGCAGGTACGAAGCTAAATGTAATCCCCACCAATGATGATATTCCAATTGCTAATAAGACTATAGCAAAATCAATCTGGATAGAAAATGGAAATACGAAAGATAATAGCTTAGTAAATATAACTCCAAAAATCAATCCTAACAATCCACCCAAAATGGTAATGAATATCCCCTCTAATAAAAATTGTAGCAAAATCTGTTTTTTTGTAGCACCAAGAGCTCTTTTAATGCCAATTTCATGCTTTCGCTCTGATACACTCGTATACATCATATTCATAATACCAACCCCCGCAATAAAAAGAGAAATTCCTGCGATCAAAGCGACAACAGAGGTGATAACCGAAAATAATTGTGATATATTTCCTGAAACTTCATTTGTATTTGTTATATCATAAACTCCTATATTGTTGTTACTGCCTTCCTTTTCAAGCTTCTGTTTTACCTCATTCATGATATTCTGTACTCGACCATTATCCATTACATAGAATTCGATATATTCCATTTTGTTATGTCCCCCAAAATATTTATCGAATGTCCTTTTAGGAATATAAATGTGGTTTGTACTTAAAAATTGCTCCTCTTGTTCATATATCCCGATAATAGTAAATAAATAATCGTTTAATTTAATAGTTTTTCCTAAAATGGATACATCTCCCAAATTGCTCGGGATTATAGCTACTCTTGCTTGGGTTAATTTATCTGTATCACTAATTATTCTCCCAAACTGAACATTCATCATGTCATCCATGAATCCAACATCTATCAAACCACTGTCATCATTCTCTAATCGATATTTTATATT
>JAGKQJ010000388.1 GCA_017898095.1 Bacillaceae bacterium Marseille-Q3522
ATATATCTGTAAACGAAAATACACTTAACTTCACTTATCACGGGACTTACAGTATTTTTGCCAAACTTTATGGTTGGGAAAATTCGAAAACATTATATTATAAAAATATTGACTCAAGATCTCCTTTTGTAGATTTACCAATTGTCATTTCGTTAAAAGCATTCTCATTCATACAAGTAATAAAAGTAATGAAATCCTCAGACTTATCAACAATTAACTCTAACTCCTTCTTCATTTTCATAAAGTTTGAAGGGGTAATGGGACCACGAAATACGGAAAGTTGGTAATGCGTCAAATATTTCTTGCATATTTTAAAGACCTTGTTTACTCTTTTTTCATTGACATCATAAAAAACAAAAGCATAGTTATCGTTATTTTTCTTTACCATCACATCTTCTCCTTTAAGTCAAAAGGTTTAAAGGGCCTGCCTTCTACAATAAATTTAATCAACTTATAGGCATCCAATTTTATGGCTGTGTGATAGGACACCTTTCTTTTTAAAACCGGGTGTATAAAGACACTTTCCAATCTTTCTTCAAATGAAGCAATAAATATTTTCTTTCCGGATTCGTTTAATAAGCAGTAATTTAAGGACTTATCAAAATGTTTGCCCACCTGCAATTTACGGTTATTAATATTTTCAAAAATCGTTTTAAAGACGATAATTGGTTTAAATACTTCGCACAAGTCTAAGCTTAATGAAAATCTTCCTTCTGATGGCTCATGTAAAAAACTAATTGATTGATTTAAATGTGTCCGATATATTTGCGAGACAGTTTTTGCGTACAATAAGGAATTTCCAAAGGAAATCAGTGCATTCATCGGGTTATCCGGAGGCCTTTTCACGCGCTTATTAAACATAAAAGTTTCAGGTAGAAAATATTGAAAAGAGTCATAA
>JAGKQJ010000389.1 GCA_017898095.1 Bacillaceae bacterium Marseille-Q3522
AAAAAATCTATATTTGCCAAATTTACTACAAATTCTAAAAATTAACAAACAAAGCAGCTAAACAGAGGCCTGGTTCAAGAGGACAGAGGTAAATTAGAAGAAAAAATGTTAAAGAAAATGTCGGAAGTTTTAATCGAAAATTAAGGGGAAGTAATACCCCCGCCTCAAAAATAGAGGTGAAACCATTCATTATAGGCGGGGGATAAACTGCCCCTAAAAGCCCGATTGGTGAAATGAGGTTTTTCTTAGGGCTTCAGCCTTTAGAAAAATCAGTCAGGCTCTGCGTGGTAAGGTTTTACTTAGGGCTTTAGCACTTAGAAAAATCAATCGGGCTTAGCGCGGCTAACCATCAGTGGGGGACGTGTGCCGACTAAAGGCGCAACGTCCTGTTGCAACGTCGGCACTAGTACGTCCTGTACATCGAAAAAACCTCCCACTGATGGAATGGAAGTTTCACTTTATCCGGCTTCTGACTTCCGTATGACATTCTTGCTTCTTATTCGTTAACTTTTTGAACACGTACTTAAAGCACAAAAATATTTTTTTCAGTCGTTTTTATTATTAACACTTTTATTAACATGATATAATATAAGTGATGTAAGCGATTACAATTATTCTCCTCATGATCATTGATAAACCCTAAAGCATTGCAAAATATTGCTGTATACCTGTTTCATTTCACATCTATTCTTCCCGGTGCTCAACTATTGCTGTAACATTAATAAAGAAAAATAGCATGCAATAGACGTAAAGAAAAAATTTTTTGCGAAAGGAGAAGATCATCGTGATACCTTTTTTTGTTGGACTATTTAGCGGTTCAATATTAATGCTGGTAATAATGAGTCTAATGTATGCAGCAAAAATCGGAGATCGTCATTTACAAGAATAACACGGAAG
>JAGKQJ010000390.1 GCA_017898095.1 Bacillaceae bacterium Marseille-Q3522
ACCATATGAATCCCGATTGTAATTAGAAATACGGTAATGATAAGAATAAAGAAAATATAATGGTTTAATTCGTAACCAAATGCGCTGGCGAGCATTTTTACAGAAATAAGTCCAATTAATATATAGGCAGCATTTTCTAACTCAGGTACTTTTTCAATCAGAACTAAGAACAGCTTTGCGACAGTTCTCATTAATAAAATCCCGATCATACCGCCAAGTAACAGGATCCATACCTTTTCAGAGATGGCGAATGCAGCTAATATGCTATCGACGGAAAAAGCTAAATCTAATAACTCAACAGATATGACAGTGCCCCAAAACATACCAAAGGTATGGGTAAGCCAGCCGTGCTTATTTTGCTTTTTGTCTGCATTTTCGTTGTCGGTCTTTTTAAAATGTTTATAGACGAGCCACGCTAAATATACTGCACCTAAAATTTTTATCCACGTGAATTTGATCAAATACATTCCGACACCTATTAGAACAAAGCGAAAAAAGTATGCACCGAACAAACCATAGGTTAAAGCTTTCTTTTGCTGTTCTTTCGGTAGATGTTTCACCATAATAGCAAGAACCAATGCGTTATCTGCAGATAACAGCCCTTCCAACACAACCAATACTCCAATGTACCCCCATGAAACAGGATCGCTTAAAACTTCGCCCCACATACGCCAATCAAAAAAAGATGCATATGTGGCAAAAATATCATGTAATATTTGCAAAATAATTCCTCCCAAAAAGCTTCAATCATTGCAGAATATATTTAGAAATATTTCTATTATACTCCTGCAGCAAAGTTAATCAAATGAAACGATTTACAAATATATCTAAAAAATTAAATGATTTTATGGAAGATAACGATTCGGAAATAAATTATTTATGATTCAA
>JAGKQJ010000391.1 GCA_017898095.1 Bacillaceae bacterium Marseille-Q3522
ATTGCCTCGATCTGTATGGAATAATTCAAGGCTGCTTAGATCGCTTTTTACAGTAGAGAAGGCACGGTAGACTAATTGGGCATCTTTATTTGGTCCCGAACTATAGCCAATAATCTCGCGGTTATACAAGTCAACCAGCACGCAGATATAATGCCATTTTTGCTGCACACGGACATAGGTAAGATCACTGACAACGACCTTCAGTTCCTTCTCCTGATGGAATTGACGATTCAACGTATTTCCAACGGGAGATTCGTTACAACCCGTTTTATGTGGCTTAAACTGAGCGATGGTGTATTTTGAGACCAGACCTTGTTCATTCATGATTCGTCCGATTCGCCGCCGTGACACCTGTTTCCCGTGTTTCTCAAGTTTTTTTTTGATCTTTCGCTGTCCATAGATCGATCGACTCTCTTTAAAGATTTGAACCACTTGACGCGTCAATTCCTGATTGACTTGCACTTGTTCTTCACGGGCTCTAGCTTCGTAATAGTACGTACTGCGAGAAAGTTGTAGGACGTCGCACATTGCTGATACCGAGTATTTGTGACGGTTCTGACGGATCACATCTACTTTCGTCCTATGATCAGCGCGGCTTGTTTTAAAATATCATTCTCCATTCTCAGTTGTTGATTTTCTTTCCTTAGATGAATGAGTTCAACCTGTTCAGGTGTTCGATTATCTTTCTCCTTGAAGGAACCGCTCGTCTTATGTTGTCTCACCCATTTATCAAAGGCTGAAGGCGTGAGGTCATATTCTTTAATAATTTCATGCCTTGGTTTTCCGGAAGCGTGTAGACTAACAATCTGTTCCTTAAATTCTTTTGAGAAGGTTCTCCTTTCCCGTTTCATGTTCCCTATCTCCCTTGGT
>JAGKQJ010000392.1 GCA_017898095.1 Bacillaceae bacterium Marseille-Q3522
CGTTAATAGGATAGCAACAGAAAAGGCAGAGACAAAACTTGCTATACAAGTTTTCGACTCTGCCATCTATATTTATGCTTCAATATTCCATTTATACTGGTTTAAATATAATTTATCTATTATTTCCATTAAACTCAAGAACTTGGGAAATCAGATGGGGACTCTACTCCGCCTGACAAAAATCGCACACGCTCTATTAATCACTTAAATCTAAAAATTCGATAACTCCTTCATAGATAGAATTAGCAATTTCTTTCTGGAAATTATCAGAAAGCATTTGTTGTTCTTCGTCTGGATTTGTCATATAACCAATTTCCAATAAAACTGCAGGCATATTTGTATCTTTTAAGACGAAAAAATTTTCTTTATTTACCCCCCGGTCTTTAAAACTTGTGGCATTTACTACTTTTTGATGGATGGTATTCGCAAAAGCTTTCGAATTCTGATGATAATAAAAAGATGCTGTGCCTGATACAGATGGATCATCAAAGGTATTTCCATGAATTGAAATATACAAATCCGCTTCATTTTCATTGGCAAACTTCGGTCTGAATCGCTCTTCCGCAGAAAGAAAAACATCTTCTTCTCTGGTCATTAAAACTTGTATTTGTGCTTCCTGTTCCAACAAAGCGGCAATTTTTTTTGACAGACTAAGAGTAAATTCCTTTTCATGTTGTCCGCTTGCCCCTGTTGCGCCCGGATCCTCTCCACCATGTCCCGGATCAATCACTATCTTATAAACCCTGGTTGACTCACTGCTGATTAGCTCCTTATTTTCATCATGTTTTTTTTCCTCTTTTCCGGCCTCGTTACTGCATGCAGTAAACAACAAAATTAATATTAAACCGTATAAAAT
>JAGKQJ010000393.1 GCA_017898095.1 Bacillaceae bacterium Marseille-Q3522
ACCTTAGAAAAAGAGATACTAAAATTATCGTGCGGGTACTTTCCAAAAGAAAATCTTCTAGAATTAAAAAAAAATGTTGACTTGCAAGAAGAGCTTTTAAATCAAAAAGGAGTAGAACGTGAATACCATAAATTAGATACAAAATTTCACTACATCATTTTTCAAGGAAATAATAAAGAAAATATTTGGGCTGCTATTACACGTTTAAGTACACATTATAATCGAATAAGGCAACTTTCTGAAATGGAACGAAGTTTTGAAGAAGCAATTGAACAACACAAAATAATCATTCAATTAATTGAAAACAAAGAAGCAGACAAAGTGGATCAAGTTGTCGATAAACATATTGTTGAACCGATTAAATATTGGCGCAATTTGTATAAACCGGATAGTCCGTATTTCAATTATTTTGATTTTCCATTTCAAAATCCAGAACTCATTCAGTAAGGGTTCTGGATTTTTTATCTATTTCTATCTTCATTTGTGTTCTCAATAATATACTAGTCGCAGTTTATATCAATATAGAATTAAAATTTTGGATGGTTAACGATCTCATTTTGAGGAAAAGAGATTATGAGTTTTTCAAATAAAAGTAAACGAAAAAAAGAAAATATTTTTAGAAGCAAAGGATAAAGGCTACTTTTAAAATACACTGAAGTCTGGCACTCAGGTTTAGAATATGGGAGAATAGTTGCTAAAAAAAATGATATTGGAATAAAAAAATAAAGAGGTAATATTGATATATATTAAAATGTATGCTAGTATACAAGTATAAAGAATAGTTTAACATGACCTTGAAATTCTTATTATCGATAATT
>JAGKQJ010000394.1 GCA_017898095.1 Bacillaceae bacterium Marseille-Q3522
AATCTATCAACTCCGTATATTTAGAAAATAGAATATTCTTTTAAAAAAGTACCTGAATATTTCTCTGCTTCGCTGATATTAGTCTACTTCTGTATTATAAAAAAGCAGACAAGTGCTATGAGGTGTGATGGTTCTGAAGTATAAAAAACGATAGGCTGTTCAAAAAGGACAGCCTATCGTTTTATCGCAGATTAAGGGGCAGTAATACCCCCGCCTCAAAATTAGAGGTTCACTTTATCTTTCTATACTTGAAAGGTAAAGACCTCTACCTTTAAGCGTAACGCAGGTGGGAATATTTAATCGAGTCTCCATTTGATTTCCCGAGTTCCTGAGCTTGCTGAAACAAGTTCACTTACTTTGATATTTGTTTTTCTTGTTTTTTCACAGACAAATGCAATTCATCTAATTGCGCGTCACTCACACTTTTAGGTGCCTCCGTTAATAAGCAGCTTGCACTTGCCGTTTTCGGAAATGCAATCGTATCACGAATACTATCTCTGCCGGAAAGCAGCATGACGAGCCGGTCAATGCCGATCGCAATTCCGCCGTGCGGAGGAGCCCCGTACTCAAGTGCTTCGAGGAGAAACCCAAATTGTGCATACGCTGATTCTTTCGTAAAACCAAGAGCAGCAAACATTTTTTCCTGCACTTCTTTTTCGTAAATACGCAAGGAACCGCCGCCAAGTTCAAAGCCGTTTAACACGATATCGTATGCCTGGGCACGTACTTTTCCCGGTTCTGTTTCAAGGAGGGCAAGATCCTCACGGAACGGCATTGTAAACGGATGATGGGCGGCATAATAG
>JAGKQJ010000039.1 GCA_017898095.1 Bacillaceae bacterium Marseille-Q3522
ACTTTATATTATATGCAAAGCAAAACTGAGATATGTAAAAGTGTTGCAGCACTCTTCTTCACTCCTTGTTAAGCACCATTAAATAAGTATTGAATTCCAGAATGATGGGCCATTTTTCACAATTTACTCTCCTGATGCTATTTTTATAGTATCTATAGAAATACAAAGAACTTTAGAAACAGAGAAGCTTTTTCCAATCCTCAAACCTGTGTCTTTTTCCCTATACTTGTTCATTTCCTTTGCTTATATCACGATAATATTCATAAATTTTTACAATTTTTATATAAAAACAGCTTTATTTATGAATTTTTCACAGGGAAATCTTCATTTAGATGCCGAAGATAGGTCTATTGTATTAATAAATTCCACCTATAAAAGTAGACTTTTTTTTTTGGATTCCTTAAAATAAAAAATATAGGTCAGGATATTCGGGAAAAATCAACAAAATTCAACAAAAGTATGAAACAGTGTGTTAAAAAGGAAACCGCATTTTCGATTAGTCTTTGAGGTGATGAAATGAATTTATTCTCTAATACGTTCTCGCTGCTGGAAAATGGATTAAACTATTCAGCAACCAAGCAAAAAGTTATTTCGCAAAATATTGCAAATGTTGATACTCCAAATTACAAAGCAAAAGATGTCCGTTTTCAAGATGCGTTGCAGCAAGCACAAAACAAATTTCAGGCGTACCGGACTGATAAACGTCATTTTGAATTTTCCAATTACTCAAATGGCGGGACAATTATTACGAAGCAAGACGTTTCTTACAATGAGAATGGAAATAGTGTTGATATTGATAATGAGATGGCTGATTTAGCATCGAATCAAATTTATTATCATGCTCTCATTGACAGGATAAACGGGAAATTTTCATCCTTGGAAAATGTAATTAAAGGAGGGAACTAACATTGTCGATCTTTCACAGCTTGAATAATTCTGCTTCGGCTCTTACGGCACAAAGACTGCGTATGGATGTTATCTCTTCTAATATGGCAAATGCTGAATCAACCAGAGCAGAATTCGTGAACGGCCAGTGGCAGCCTTATCAAAGAAAATCTGTAGTGATGGAAGCAAAAGAAGGCGAGTTTTCTTCCTTTTTAAGTGTCGCAATGAATAATCAGCTTCATTCCTCAGCCGGTAACGGTGTGAAGGTTACCAGGATTGTCGAGGATGAAACACCTTCTGAAATGGTGTATGATCCGGAACACCCGGATGCAAATGCAGACGGATATGTACAAATGCCTAATGTTGATCCGTTGCGGGAAATGGTTGATCTAATGAGTGCCACCCGATCCTATGAGGCGAATGCGACTGTTTTTAATGCAACGAAATCAATCATGATGAAAACGTTAGAAATCGGTAAATAGTGAAGGAGGATAAGCGATGAACATCAGTTCTTTTGCACCAGTTTCCCAAAATATGAATAGCGCTGTTTCAAAAGAAAAGTCAGTGTCCCCTGCAGAAGCACAAAAAAGTTTCTCTGCATTTTTAAGGGACTCTATTAATCAAGTAAACGATGCACAAATCACCTCGGATCAAATGACAGAAAAACTTGTTCGCGGTGAAAATATCGACCTTCATGAAGTCTTAATTGCTTCGCAAAAAGCAAGTATTACGATGCAGGCAACACTAGAAATCAGAAATCGAGCAGTAGAGGCATATCAGGAAATGATGAGAATGCAGGTGTAATTTCTATAGAAATGCCCGATGAGCAACAAGTTATTTCAATCGATATCGCATAGGGTTACTAAATGCCACCGAAAAAGCGAAAGAATGGTCGGAGGATTATAATGAATCAAAAGTTACGACTTTACATATCGAAGTTAAAGGAATTTTGGCTTAGTCAAACAAAAAAAAGAAAAATAGCGATTATTGGAATTGCATCAACTGCGATACTCATCTCTATCATTACATCCATATTGTTAACGAGAACGACATTCGAACCGTTATACAGTAATCTGACACCGTCTGAAACCGGAAGCATAAAAGAAAGTCTCGACAACAGGGGAATTGAGTCGCAAATTGCGGATGGCGGCACAACAATCAAAGTCCCGGCGGAAGTCGTCGACTCACTTAAAGTAGAATTAGCAGCCGAAGGACTTCCGAAATCAGGGAGCATTGATTACTCATTTTTCAGTCAAAACGCTGGCATCGGGATGACTGAAAATGAGTTTAACGTGTTAAAGCTAGACTCTATGCAAACAGAGCTAGCAAATTTAATAAAAGAGATTGACGGGATCAAAGATGCTAAGGTAATGATAAATTTACCTGAAAAAGGAATTTTCGTTGCAGATTCAAATGAAACTGCATCTGCATCGATCGTTTTGAACACAGAGCCGGGATACCAATTTGATGAAACTCAAATAAATGCCCTGTATCATCTGGTGTCCAAAAGTGTCCCAAATCTCCCTACCGATAATATCGTCATTACAAACCAATTTTTTGAGTACTTTGATCAAAAAAACAATGATAATTTTACGACAGGCTCTTCTTTTGCCACTCAAAATGAAATAAAAAAACAAATTGAAAGAGATGTCCAGCGCCAGGTTCAAAATATGCTTGCTACCCTAATGGGTCAGGATAAAGTAATGGTATCTGTAACGGCTGACATGGACTTCACACAGGAAAACAGAGAAGAAATTAATGTGACTCCGGTCGATGAGGAAAATATGGAAGGCATCGCCATCAGTGCACATAATATTGCGGAAACTTTTACAGGCAACGGGGAAAACGCCGGCGGTATCCCGGAAGGGGAAAATCCGGCAGATACTCCTGGTACACAGTATTTAGAAGGAAATAATGGAAATGGTGACTACGAACGGACGGATGAAACAATCAATTATGAAGTGAATCGAATTCGCAGGGAAATAGTGGAAAGTCCTTATAAAATAAGAGATTTAGGAATTCAAGTGATAGTGGAACCGCCTGTTGCCGATGATCCAACTTCATTGCCGCAGGCAAGAGTTGATGATATCAGGCAAATTTTAAACACAATCGTTCGGACAACGATTGACAAGGAGAGCTTGGATACAGAGCTAACGGATAATGATTTACAGGAAAAAATAGCTGTTTCCGTACAGCCGTTTAACGGAAAAACAGATTTTACAGACGAGACAAGGGCAGCATTGCCGTGGTGGATTTATTTTATTGGCGCTCTTTTATTAGCTGCACTCGCCGTATTTATCATCTTATTTTACCGGGCAAGAAGAAGCCAAAATGAACTTGTCGAGGAAGAAATATTTAACGAGCCTCCTGAACCAATTGTTCCAGATGTTAATGAAGAAAAAGACAGTGAAGCGATACAAAGGAAAAAGCAATTGGAAAAAATGGCAAAGGAAAAACCGGAAGACTTTGCAAAATTATTAAGATCATGGCTTAGCCAAGATTAAGAAAAGACATGATTTTGAAAAAAGGGAGGGTTGAAAATGGCTAAAAGAGATCACAAAGGGTTAACCGGAAAACAAAAAGCAGCAATCCTCCTTATTTCATTAGGACCGGACATTGCATCAAAAGTCTATAAGCATTTAAGTGAGGAGGAAATAGAAAAATTAACCCTTGAAATTTCAGGTGTCAAAAAAGTAGAATCCCAGGCAAAGGAAGAAGTAATGGAAGAATTTCATCATATTGCTCTTGCACAGGACTATATTTCCCAAGGGGGAATTGCTTATGCAAAGACAGTATTGGAGAAAGCACTGGGGTCTGAACAAGCGTCATCGATTATCAATCGCCTTACTTCCTCTTTACAAGTAAGACCGTTTGACTTTGCCAGAAAAGCGGATCCTGCACAAATATTAAATTTTATTCAAAACGAGCATCCGCAGACAATTTCTCTTATTTTGTCCTATTTAGATCCGGCGCAAGCAGGACAAATTTTATCTGAACTGCCGCAGGACATGCAGGCAGATATTGCAAAAAGAATCGCAGTGATGGACAGTACTTCACCGGAAATTATTAATGAGGTGGAACAGATCCTCGAAAGAAAGCTGTCGGCAACAGTCACACGGGATTATACACAAACAGGCGGCATTGAAGCAGTCGTCGATGTATTAAACGGGGTCGACAGGGCGACAGAAAGAACGATACTTGATGCACTTGAAATCCAGGATCCGGAGCTCGCCGAGGAAATTAAAAAACGGATGTTTGTCTTTGAGGATATTGTTACTTTAGATAACAGGGCTATTCAACGGGTTATCCGTGACTGTGAGAATGAAGATCTAATGCTGGCTCTAAAGGTTTCTACAGAAGAAGTAAGAGAAATAGTCTATAAAAATATGTCCACCCGCATGGTAGAAACGTTTAAAGAAGAGATGGAATATTTAGGTCCTGTCAGACTCCGTGATGTGGAGGAAGCACAGTCGCGCATTGTTGCTGTAATCAGGCGTTTGGAAGAAACCGGAGAAATCGTCATTGCACGAGGCGGGGGAGATGATATTATTGTCTAGGCTTATTAAGTCACAATATGCAAATCAAAATTTGCACTCTGGGAAAAAAGTGATTTCCATTAAAACCTTTGAACGGCAAAAAAAAGAAAATCAATCTCATGAAAAGGATATTGCTCATGTAAATCAGGAATGCGAGAGAATCCTTCAATCTGCTAACGAAAAAGCTGCGGAAATCATTCTTGCCGCAAAAGAGGAAGCTTCCCAGGTTCAAAAAAATATCGATAAAGCAAAACGATTATGGGAAGAAGAAAAGAAAGTAATAAAAGAACAAGTACAAAAAACAGCATACGAAGACGGGATTAGAGAAGGAATCAACAAGGGATACGAGGAAATGCATCTGAATATCCTTAATGCAGAAAACGTTGTGAAAGCTGCAAAAACGGATTATCAAAAGAAAGTCAATGAAGCGGAACAAACGATATTAGAGTTAGCAATTGCTGTTGCCGAAAAAATAACAGCTGCGGAAATCGCTGAAAATGAAGAAAACTATTTATCGCTTGTAAAACAAGCGATAAAAACAATGAAAGAATCTCATGAGATTCAAATTCATGTTCACCCGTCTCATTATGATTTTGTTCTATCTCATAAAGAAGAATTACAGTCGATTTTTCTGAAAACAGAGGAAATCTATATTTATCCAAATGATGAATTAGCGGAAAATGGATGTTGGATCGAATCGTCCGCCGGAAGAATGGATGTTAGTGTCGATAGTCAATTGGCTGAAATAAAGAATAAATTATATGAACTTTTGGAGTGTGAGTCAGGCGATGAAGGCAATTGATCTCATTCCGGAAATAGAAAAATTCCATACATATAAAATTTATGGAAAAGTAAAGCAGGTCATTGGCTTAATGATTGAATCACAAGGTCCGCAATGCTCGATTGGTGATGTCTGCTATATCTTTTTAAATAGCCGCAATAATAGAAAAATACGGGCAGAGGTAGTCGGTTTTAAAGGTGAAAATATCGTCTTAATGCCGTATACAGCTATTAATGATATATCACCGGGCTGTCTGGTTGAAGCGACATGGAAGCCGTTGGGAATAAAAGTCGGCAGCAATTTAATGGGCAAGGTGCTGGATCCGTTAGGAGAACCGCTTAACGGTTCACCATTGCCAAAAGGGTTAAAAATTGTCACAACTGAACAGGAACCGCCAAATCCATTACGAAGACCGCCAATTGCCAAGCCTATTGAAGTTGGCGTAGCAATGATAGATAGTTTATTGACTGTCGGAAATGGACAACGAGTCGGAATATTTGCCGGAAGCGGTGTCGGGAAAAGTACTTTACTTGGAATGATTGCCCGGAATACGAAGGCAGATTTAAATGTCATTGCCCTTGTTGGCGAGCGGGGCAGAGAAGTAAGAGAGTTTATCGAGCATGACCTTGGAAGTGAAGGACTGAAACGTTCCATCGTTGTTGTTGCAACCTCAGATCAACCGGCATTAATGAGAATCAAAGGTGCTTACACTGCAACTGCGATTGCTGAATATTTTCGTGATAAAGGCTTAAATGTAATGCTGATGATGGATTCTGTAACACGTGTTGCCATGGCACAACGGGAAATTGGTCTTGCAATTGGCGAACCGCCGACGACAAAAGGCTATACACCATCTGTATTTGCCATGTTGCCGAAACTGTTGGAGAGAACAGGCACAAATGAGTTTGGTTCAATTACTGCTTTTTATACGGTTCTTGTTGATGGAGATGATATGAACGAGCCAATTGCTGATGCTGTCCGCGGCATTTTAGACGGTCATTTTGTTTTAGACCGCAGTCTTGCAAATAAAGGCCAGTATCCGGCAGTAAATATTTTAAAAAGCATCAGCCGGGTAATGAACAATATCGTTACCGGCAGGCATAGAGAGGCAGCAGAAAAATTACGCGGAGTATTAAGTACCTATTATAATGCCGAAGATTTAATTAATATCGGTGCCTATAAAAAAGGATCCTCACGGGAAATTGACGAAGCAATCAGGCTATATCCGGAAATTATATCCTTTTTAAAACAAGCAACAGATGAAAAAGTATCCATGGAAGAAAGTGTCACTTCGCTTTACAGCCTAATAGAAAAAGGTGAATGAATAGATGGCTTATCAATATAAGTTTGAAAAAATTCTCCAACTTAAAGAAAGAGAAAAAGAAATGGCATTGGAAAGTTATAATGAGTCTGTGAAGAAATTTGAAGAAGCTGCCCGGCACTTATATTCCCATTTAAAAAAGAAAGAAGATATGGAAGCACAACAGACAATGAAACTGTTTGCAGGTATTTCTGTCCAGGAAATCCAGCATTATCAATATTTTATCGGCAATTTTGATAAAGTCATTGACCACTATCAAAAGATGGTGGTTCGCACTCGCAATTATATGAATTATTTTCAAGAAAGACTAATTGAAAAAAATATTGAAGTGAAAAAATACGAAAAAATGAAAGAAAAAGATCACCTGCATTATACAGAAAATGAAAAGTGGCTAGAAGCGAAGCAAATGGATGATATTTCGATCCAGCATTATATGGCAAGAGGAAATTAGGTGAAAAAAATGGATAATGAATTTGAAGAAAAAGGAAAGAAGCGCAGAAGTAAATTGCAAAATTTTGTTTTATTTTTTCTGATCCCTCTGCTTTTATTCATCGTATTCGCGCTTTTTATTTTAAATTTGTTAAACATAAATGTTTTCCAGGCGGCGAAGGAATGGGGGGAAAAGATTCCGGTTATTTCATCATTTGTCCAGAACGATCAACCGGTAACATCGGAAGAATACGAAAATAGGGTAATCGAACTGGAAGGAATCATTCAAGACCGGGAATCGTATATTGAACAGCTTCAAGGAAAAATTCAAGATCAGGAACAAACTGCAAATACACTAGAGCTTGAAAGGCAACAATTACAACAGCAAGTGAATGAGCTAACAGCTATTCAAGAAGAAAATCAGAGGGCTTTTAAGGATATGATTGATACATATGAAACGATGTCGGCAAAAAATGCTGCACCGATTATTACAGCGATGAATCAAGAAGATGCTTTGAAAATTTTATCAAGTATAAGCGCAAAAACCTTGGCGAATATCCTGGAAAAAATGGAAGCTGCAGATGCAGCAAGATTTACCGAGCTTTTGACTAATGAAGAAGCAGCAGGAACACCGGGAACTCCGGAAACATCCGGAACATCATCATAAATAATGGGTATAATGGCTCATGTTTCGAGTGAATGCTCGTTGCGGCGGGATGAGACAATTCCTATTATTTCCCTGAATATAGGTTAACTTGAAAGGAGGTGAAAAAATGAACATAGGGTTATTAGGTGCTGTTCAGTCAGCAAGTCCTTTTCATACAAAACAGGTAAAGAGTGCAAGCAACAATCCGTTCCATGCGGTTTTTCAGCAATTAATTCAGGGTCAGGAAAAAAGTGCAGCTGGTTCAAAGGAGGATTATCAACTAAACGAACATCAGCTCGAACAAATGTTGCGTTTTTTAAAAGCTGATGATATTTCTCAACTGGAAGCTGCAAATCCTTTGATGGAGAATGAGAGTCATCAAGATTCATTTGAAACAGCAAAGGATCTGCTTTCGATTACAGATGAACAACTGATTGAAATTTTGCAGCAATTGATTAACAAACTGATAAATGGCGAAATTACTTCTTTACAGGAGCTTCATAAGAGAGCGAGTAAATTGCGCGAAGAGACAGGTAACATTGATAATCCGTCTTATCAGCTTGATCTTCTTTATTCTCAGCCTGAAGGAGATGCAGGAGTGTCGGTCTATGACAAAATATCCATAGACAACAAAGCAACGGATTTGCATCCAGTCAGCATTGGAACTATTGAAAAAAGCAGCGAACGATTTTTTCAGCAAATGCAAATACGTGTTCTTACTTCACAAAATTTGATCGGACAATTTGCTCTGCAATCTGCTCATAGTCGTATCGGAATACAACAAATAGAACCGCCGGGAACAAATAATGGAGTATTCATGGAATCGTTGAAGGCGGATCAACAATTGCTTCATGGAATTGATTTGGAAATCATAATGAAGGTGTTAAGTGATTTTTTGTCATCGAGCCCAAGTCAGCAGCTTTCGATCCTAAATGATGTTGACATCGGTTCGTTAACAAAAGTTTTAAAAGTATATGATTTGCTGACGGAATCTCAAAATACTGATCAAAAAGCCGGAGAAATAAAACAAATTCTAAAAAATTTTCAGCAGCAATTGACACAGTTGCTTCAAAAAAACACTACATCTTCCTGGAAAACTGATTATTTACAAAAAACGTTTGCGGAAGCTGTTAACAGTGTTATGGAAAATAAACAGATAAAACAAACTGCAGATACAGGAAAGATAATGCAAATTAATGATAAAGCTGCAAGTTTACAAGAAGCCAAAATGTTTCATGAGATTGCGAAGCAATCCGCAACAGAAATAAAGGCTGCCTCTGAATCCGGAGGAACAAAAGAAAATTTCTCTGAGTCAGGTGACAAATCAAGAGAATCATTTGCCATTCAGCAGTTCCCTGTTAGCACGAAAGCAGAACAAATCACGCTAATGCTGGATCAAAGCGGAAAAAAGCCGTCTGCGGCAGATTTGCTTCAACAGTTTAATGCGATGTTAGCAAAGAGTAATTTTTCAAAAGAAAACGGCATCCAGAAGTTATTTGTCAAGCTCCATCCTGAACATTTAGGGACACTGCGTATTGAATTGATTCAAAAGGATCAAATATTAACGGCCAAAATTTTAACAACGACCGGACATGCAAAGGATTTATTAGAAGGGCAATTGAACGGGCTGAAAACTGCTTTCTCCTTGCAAAATATCCCTGTAGAACGGGTTGAAATTTCGCAACAAATCGTGCCGCAGGATCGCTATTTTCAGAAAGAGCAACAGCAGCAACAGCAGCAACAGCAACAACATGGCCGGCAACAACAGCAACAGCAGCAAGAGGAACGCGACTTTATAGACTCCTTTGAAGCGGCAATGTTAAATACAGAGGTATAGGAGGGGTTGAATGACTAACTCTATTGATTCATCTTATCTATATACAAGTTATTTGGATCGGGCTAAAAATACCGGATCGGATTCTTTAGGAAAAGATGATTTTTTGAAGATCTTAATGGCGCAGCTGCAAAATCAAGATCCGTTAAATCCAATGGAAGACAGAGATTTTGTTTCCCAGCTAGCTACTTTTTCCAGTTTAGAACAGCTAATGAATATGGGAACTTCGTTCGAGCAATTTGCTCAGGGACAAACAGAAAATCAACTTGTTTCCTACAGCCAATTTGTCGGGAAAGAAGTAACTTGGCATAAACTCGAACTGGATCAAGACAATAACCCGGTAACAATAGAAGGCAATGGGCGGGTTGCTTCGATCCAATATAAAGATAATATGGTTCAATTTATCCTTGAAGATGGTACGGTGTTAGAGCCTGGAAACATTTCGCAAGTAAATAATGATGTTAATCCGGTGATGATTCAAAATGCAAGTATGATGATTGGCAAAACAATTACGTATTTAAATGAAGAGAAGGAAGAAGTTTCAGCAAAAGTAGCATCAGTCTCCATAAAGGATGGGCAAATTTCCTTACAATTAGATGATGAACAAGGAACAAACATCCAATTAACACAAATTATAAAAATTGAGTGAAAGAAGTGGTTGAATGGCAAATACTTTTTACCGTCCTATTCAATCTCAGCCGGTTATACAGCAAAATGCGGCGCGGACAAAATCTTTCAGAAACGGGAACAATCGTTTTGCATCTGAACTGCAGGCAGCGTTGCAATCTACCGGTACATTAACAATCAGCAAGCATGCAAGTGAACGTATCAAACAAAGAGGCATAGAGATCGCTGATTTTCAATGGGATGAAATTGATTCAAAAGTACAAGAAGCAAAAAAAATGGGTGTACAAGACTCACTTGTCTTATTAAAAAATGCCGCTTTGATTGTTAGTGTGAAAAATAATACCGTGATTACAGCTTTGGGACGTGAAGAAGCGGCGTCGCAAATTTTCACCAATATTAATGGGACAATTGTAATGGAATAAAAAAGCAATGGCTGGACCTAACGGAAGCCAAGCTGTGGATTGACAGAAGCAGCACAATTAGAAAGGAGAAAATATTATGTTACGATCCATGTATTCTGGAATTAGCGGAATGAAAAACTTTCAAACGAAATTAGATGTCATCGGGAATAATATTGCAAATGTAAATACGTACGGCTTCAAAAAGGGGCGTGTTACTTTTAAAGATGCTATGAATCAAATGATTAATGGCGCAGTTGCCGCGCAAAATGGCCGCGGCGGGACAAACCCGAAACAAGTTGGCTTGGGTTCTACGTTAGCAACAATAGATACGATTCACGGTAATTCAAATTTACAAACCACCGGACGTACACTTGATGTCGGCCTTGACGGCGATGGTTATTTTGTTGTCCGTTCCGGCGATCAATTTCTATATACACGTGCCGGCAACTTATATTTAGATGATTTTGGAAATATCGTTAATGGTGACGGATACCCTGTCCAAGCCTATGCGGTCGATGAAACCGGCAATTTAACAGATCAAATCGGCGATGTTGCTGTCAATGTCAATGCGGAAATTTCGGCAACACCAACAACGGAGATTACGATAAATGGTGCACTAAGTGATGTTGCAACGAATGATTCCGAATATATTCAACAAATCAAATTAGTAGATAATGCCGGCGAAAGCCATCGTATGGAAATGCGCTTTGTGAAAGCAGCTGATAACCAGTGGAATGTTTTTCTTGGTGACGATCAAATTGGAGACATAACTTTTGATGCGGATACCGGTGCAGTAACAGGTAATACAGTTAACTGGACTGATACTAACTATGCTCCAATCAACTTTGATTTTGCCGGTTTAACAGAAACAGGGAATCAAAATACAGCAATAGTCGAACCAAACGGCAATAGTGCCGGTGTGTTAGAAAGCTTTAATATCGGCTATTCCGGGGAAATCAATGCGATCTATTCCAACGGGCTTGTTTCGACACTGGGTTATTTAACAATTGCCAAATTCAGCAATACATCAGGTCTGTTGAAAGCGGGCAGTAATTTATTTCAAGAATCTGTAAACTCCGGTACTCCAAACCTTGGTATTGCCGGGGACGGCAGGGGAGCTGTTTCATCCGGATCACTGGAAATGTCCAATGTTGATTTAGCTGAGGAATTTACCGATATGATTACAGCACAGCGTGGATTCCAGGCAAACACAAGGATCATCACAACTTCCGACGAAATCCTGCAAGAACTAGTCAACCTGAAACGATAAGAAAAGCGGAGGGCGCTTGCCCATCGGCGACAAGCTTAAGACGAGCGTACATAAAGTCCGCTTTATGACTCTATGTATGATTGGCTTAAGACCACGAGCCGATAGCGCCCGAAGCTGGAACAAGAAAAGCGGAGGGCGCTTGCCCATCGGCGACAAGCTTAAGACGAGCGTACATAAAGTCCGCTTTATGACTTTATGTATGATTGGCTTAAGACCACGAGCCGATAGCGCCCGAAGCTGGAACAAGAAAAGCGGAGGGCGCTTGCCCATCGGCGACAAGCTTAAGACGAGCGTACATAAAGTCCGCTTTATGACTTTATGTATGATTGGCTTAAGACCACGAGCCGATAGCGCCCGAAGCTGGAACAAGAAAAGCGGAGGGCGCTTGCCCATCGGCGACAAGCTTAAGACGAGCGTACATAAAGTCCGCTTTATGACTTTATGTATGATTGGCTTAAGACCTCGAGCCGATAGCGCCCGAAGCTGGATCAAGAAAAGCGGAGGCCGGAAGCCGGATTTCAGATTAGAGTAACTCGCTAAGCGAGTTTCAAAATTCTATCTGCTCCTTTCCCACCTCTCACATCGTAAGTTAAAGGAGGGAAGAAGGTTTAGGGGGACAGGCCCTTAAGAACCTGCTTATACTATTGATTACCGTAACGCGATTAAATGGGAAAAGCTTTGTATTAAATGCAATATACATAGAAACGATCGAATCATTTCCGGATACGACGATTTCTTTGACAAATGGAAGGAAATATGTGGTTAAGGAAACGGAAAAACAGGTAGTAAATTTAGTCCTGGAATTTTATCAAAAGGTTAATCTTCTGGGACAGCAGTTGCTGGAGGAAGATGCGGATGAGGAACAATAGAATTGTTACGATTATGCTATTATTACTTACAACAATCACACTTGTTGGCACAATTGTAATTGTTGTCACTTATATGAGAACAAATCAACAGACAGCTGGAAGTGAACCAACGATTGACCAGGTACTTGAAGCTTCTGTAGATATTTCCGATATTACGACAAACTTAGAGAATAATGATTATATCCGTATGTCATTTAAAATTCAAACAGATAGCAAAGAAGCAAAAGAAGAACTTGAAAAGCGTGACTTTCAAGTAAGAAATATCATTATTCAAGAATTATCGGAAAAAAGCAATGACGATCTGAAAGGAAAAAACGGGAAAATACAGTTAGAAGTAGATTTAAAAGGGAAAATAAACGAAATCATGCAAAGTGGTGAAGTAGTGCAAGTATTTATAACAGATTCACTTCTCCAGTGATTTTCTTTTTTAGCAAGCGTGACGACTTCGGGGAAACCGCCCGAAAGAATCTGCCGCAATTGATTGAAAAAATCTTCCGGCAGTTAAAATTGCTGCACTAATACTGATAACTTAATAATAGAAACGATGATCCCGTTACGGTTGATCAGTGTAAAAACGTATAAATGGAGGTGAAATTTATGGCTGGTGAAGTTCTTTCACAAAGTGAAATAGATGCCCTTTTATCTGCCCTTTCCACTGGTGAGATGAATGCAGATGAACTGAAAAAAGAAGAATCTGAGAGAAAAGTAAGAGTTTACGATTTTAAGCGGGCACTGCGATTTTCAAAAGATCAAATCCGCAGTTTAACAAGGATTCATGAAAATTTTGCAAGAATGCTAACTACTTTTTTCTCGGCGCAACTTAGAACTTACGTGCAAATTTCAGTTGCTTCCGCTGATCAAATACCGTATGAGGAATTTATTCGTTCGATTCCGAAAATGACAATATTAAACGTTTTTTCCGTGCCGCCCTTAGATGGAAGCATATTGATGGAAGTCAACCCTAATGTTGCATATGCGATGATGGATCGCATGATGGGCGGAAAAGGTTCAAATTATAATAAAGTTGATAATTTAACCGAAATTGAAACAAAAATTATGTCAAATACTTTTGAAAATGCTTTTGAGTATTATCGCGAGGCTTGGAGCACGATTGTTCAGATTGAACCTTCCTTAGTAAATTTTGAAGTAAATCCGCAATTTTTACAAATGGTTTCTCCAAACGAAACAGTAGTTGTTATCTCATTAAATACAACAATTGGGGAAGCAAGTGGAATGATCAATATTTGTATTCCCCATGTCGTACTTGAGCCGATTATCCCAAAATTATCTGTTCATTACTGGATGCAAACCGAAAAAAAAGCAAGAATACCTAAAGAAAGTGAAATGTTGGAAAAAAGGATTCAAAATGCGGAAGTGCCTATTTGTGCAGAACTTGGACATGCAGTCATCTATATCCAGGATTTTCTTTTAATGGATAAAGGAGATGTAATCGAGTTAAATCATGAAATAAGCGAACCACTTGTTGTAAAAATAGGTAACATCCCGAAATTTAGCTGCCAACCAGGCAGGGTCAACAAAAAGTTAGCTATACAAATACTGGATTTGATCAAGGGGGGAGATGAAAATGATGAGTGATGGAATGTTGTCACAAGATGAGATCGATGCTTTGTTAAAAGGAACAGACGACAATGCAGGACAAGGAGAGAACCACGCATCAGGCTATAATGTAAAACACTATTTAACAACAATGGAACAGGATGCGTTAGGAGAAATAGGTAATATTTCATTTGGAAGTTCGGCAACAGCATTATCAACACTACTAAACCAAAAGGTAGAAATAACAATACCGACGGTTTCTGTCATTTCCAGAGATAGGGTGAAGGAAGAATTCCCGCATCCATATGTGGCTGTCCAAGTGAACTATACAGACGGATTTTCCGGAACGAATCTATTGGTGATAAAACAAGATGATGCCGCTGTAATCGCCGATATTATGCTGGGCGGAGACGGAACACATCCGGGTGATTCATTAGGTGATATACAGCTGAGTGCTGTTCAAGAGGCAATGAATCAAATGATGGGTTCTGCTGCAACGGCAATGTCGACGGTATTCAGTAAGCGCGTTGATATTTCCCCTCCTTCTATTGACTTGCTAGATTTAGCTCAAGGAGAAGGAGAAGAGAATATACCGCCAAATGATATATTGGTAAAAAATTCATTTAGATTGAAAATTGGTAATTTAATTGATTCCAATATTATGCAACTTTTGCCACTTGATTTTGCTAAAGGATTGGCAGATGAATTATTAAATCCGGAGAAGAAGGCGAAAGAGGGAGGATCTGTGTTGGATCAGAAAAGGGAACCGATGGAACAGATTGCACCGATGACAGATTTTTCGCAAACAAGCGATGCCAATACCGGGAATAATAAAAAACAAGAAGGACCTCATCGTTTTGGCAATGGATTTTCAAATGAATATTCGAATGTGCAACCGGCTGTATTTTCTAATTTCCAGACTCCGGTGCAGCAGGAAATAGAAGCGAAAAATTTAGGAATGCTGCTTGACATCCCGTTGCAAATCACGGTTGAGCTTGGAAGGACAAAAAGATCCGTAAAAGAAATATTAGAGCTGTCATCCGGATCGATTATTGAATTAGATAAACTTGCCGGAGAACCTGTTGATATTCTTGTTAACAATCGATTAGTTGCGCAAGGAGAAGTTGTTGTTATCGATGAGAATTTTGGCGTACGTGTGACAGATATTATTAGTCAAACTGATCGTATCAACAAACTTAACTAACAATGAAATATAGTGTACAAAACTTGTATTCACCGAAAAGAATTGACACTCAGGGGGTAAAAAAATGGCATATAAAATTTTAATTGTGGATGACGCAGCTTTTATGAGAATGATGATAAAAGATATTCTTAGTAAAAACGGTTATGAAATTGTCGGAGAAGCAAGCGACGGCCAACAAGCGATTGAAAAATATAAGGAACATCAGCCTGATTTAGTGACAATGGATATTACGATGCCGGAAATGGACGGAATTACTGCACTAAAAGAAATAAAAAAAATGAACCCAAATGCAAAAATAATTATGTGTTCGGCAATGGGACAGCAGGCAATGGTCATTGATGCGATTCAGGCAGGTGCAAAGGATTTTATTGTGAAGCCTTTCCAAGCAGACCGCGTACTGGAGGCGATCGCAAAAACACTTGGATAATTTCATGTCGGAAGGTGCGAAGTAGTGCGAAAAATATCATTTCTATTCTTGTTAGTAAGTATTGTTTTGCTTGGTTTTACGTTTCGGGTTTCTGCAGAGCAAACGGATAAAAGTGTATCAGAATGTCTGCAGAATCCGGAATCCTGCGAAGAGAATTCCGATCAAGGAGAAAACGGTGAAAATATCCGCAATCAAAGTACGGAAGGGGTAAGTTTTCAAGCTGTAGATTTCATAAAAATGATTTTCGCCACTATTTTTGTGCTTGCACTGCTCTATCTTTTATTAAAGTACATGAATAAAAAAAGCAATGGTTATAAGCAATCACAATTAGTTAAGAATTTAGGAGGCACTGCATTAGGGGGAAATCGTTCTGTTCAAATTATCAAGGTGGGAAAGCGGATATTAATAGTTGGTGTTGGTGAAAACATTGAATTATTAAAAGAAATCGATGATGAAGCGGAACAGCAGGATATCATCACCCAGTATAATGAAAAAATGGAGTATCTCACACAACCGGGAGACATCATTTCAAAAATTCTGCGAAGGAAGAAAGCAAATAAGAAGCAAATTTCCTTTCGTTCTATGCTGGACAAGCAATTTAATGATATGAAAAAAGAAAGACAGAAGTTGTACAAAGAAGTCGGAAAGGATCAAAATCATGAATGAATTTATGGAGTTTTTTAATAATAGTGACCCGGCAAATGTATCTACTTCTGTAAAATTACTGTTGCTGTTAACAGTGCTTTCGATTGCTCCCGGTATATTAATCTTAATGACCAGTTTTACAAGAATCGTCATTGTGCTTTCTTTTGTGAGAACTTCTCTTGCCACCCAGCAGATGCCGCCAAATCAAGTGATAATCGGGCTGTCGCTGGTAATGACTTTTTTTATTATGACTCCAACCTTTCATGAGGTAAATGAACAGGCGTTAACACCGTTATTTAATGAAGAAATTAATTTAGAGCAGGCTTATGAACGGGCGGCGGTGCCCCTAAAACAATTTATGAGTGAACATACAAGACAAAAGGACTTATCATTATTTCTATCATATACACAAGCCGACACGCCGGAATCGGTGAATGATATTCCCTTGACAGCACTTGTACCGGCATTTGCAATAAGTGAAATAAAAACAGCCTTTCAAATTGGTTTTATGATTTTTATCCCTTTTTTAGTGATTGATATGGTTGTATCCAGTGTCCTTATGTCAATGGGAATGATGATGCTGCCGCCGGTAATGATTTCATTGCCGTTTAAAATATTGCTTTTTATTCTTGTAGACGGCTGGTATTTAGTAGTGAAATCGCTGCTGCAAAGCTTTTAAGAAGGTGAAACAAGTGAGTGCTGAGACTGTAATACAGATTGCCAAACAAGGGGTATGGGCAGTATTGCTTGTATCCGGACCGCTTTTACTTCTGGCGCTAATTGTCGGATTAATTATTAGTATATTCCAAGCAACAACACAAATTCAGGAGCAAACCTTATCTTTTGTTCCAAAAATTATTGCCGTATTAGTCGGACTTGTTATTTTTGGACCGTGGATGCTTAGTCAGATGCTGGCATACGCAAATGATATATTTGCCAACTTAACGGATTTTATAGGATGATATTATGCTAGAATTTATTCCAAATTTCCCGGCCCTTTTGTTAATATTCGTTAGAGTGTCCGCTTTTTTCTTAATGATGCCGCTTTTTTCATATCGTTCGATCCCGGCGCGACATAAAATTGGTATCAGTTTTTTTCTTGCTTGGATCATGTTTAATGTTGTCGATGCACCACAGTTTGAAATCAATGCTGCTTATTATTTACTTATCATAAAAGAAATGCTTGTAGGTCTCTTGATCGGCTTTATCGCTTATTTAATATTATCGGCAATTCAGGTAGCGGGAGGATTGATTGATTTTCAAATGGGCTTTGCCATCGCTAATGTCATTGATCCGCAAACTGGCGTACATAGTCCTTTGCTCGGCCAATATTTATACACGATTGGATTACTATTATTATTGACGGTGAATGGGCATCATTTATTACTTGACGGGATTTACTACAGCTATGAGTTTATTCCTATAGATCAGCCGTGGCTTCCTTTAGGAAATGCGAACATACCCGAGTTTATCATAAAGTCTTTTAGTATGATGTTTATGGTTGCCTTTCAAATGGCAATTCCTGTTGTCGGGAGTTTATTTTTAGTCGATATTGCACTGGGAATTATTGCACGTGCCGTTCCACAGATGAACGTGTTTGTTGTCGGGCTTTCATTAAAGATCGGTGTCAGTTTTATCGTATTACTAATTGTAATGGGGGTAATGGTATCGGTAATGTCCCATTTATTTGCATCGATGTTCAGTACGATGCGGGGGCTTATGGAGCTGCTGGGAGGTACATAAGAGATGATGCAGTTAAAAGGCAACTTGCAATTTTTTGCCGGTGAAAAGACGGAAAAAGCTACGCCAAAGAAGAAGCAGGATGTACGAAAAAAAGGGCAGGTCGCGAAAAGCCAGGAAGTCAATACGGCAATAATCCTTTTTTCTGTGTTTTTATGTTTATCTTTTACAGGTGAATATTTGTTAAATACGTTGTTTGATTTATTGAGGCATACGTTTCAGGAATTCACATTGTTGCCAATAACAGAACATAATCTGCAAGAGATTTTTCTCATCTCAGTAAGAGAATTTGCGATCCTTGTTGCACCGATTTTACTGGTAACGGTATTAGCAGGATTATTTGCAAACTATGCACAAGTCGGATTTTTATTTTCAGGAGAAGCAATAAAATTTTCCTTGGAGAAAATCAATCCTATTAAAGGCTTTAAACGGATATTTTCGCTTCGCTCCATTGTTGAATTGGTTAAATCGATTTTAAAAATAGCGTTTATCGGCTGCGTGACTTTATTTGTGATTTGGAATCAGCAGGAGCAAATATTGCGTTTGCCACTAATGTCAATAGGGGAAGCATTCATTGTACTAGCAAAGCTCACCTTACAAATGGGTTATTTTGCATCCGGAGCCTTGTTGTTTCTTGCTATTCTCGATTATTTTTACCAAAAATATGATTTTGAAAAAAATATCAGGATGTCTAAGCAGGATATTAAAGACGAATTTAAAAATACGGAAGGCGACCCGCTGATAAAGTCGAAAATTAAGCAACGGCAAAAAGAAATGGCAATGCGGAGAATGATGCAGGAAGTACCTAAAGCGGATGTTGTGATAACGAACCCGACCCACTATGCGATTGCTTTAAAATATGATGAAAAAAAATATGATGCACCGTATGTGATCGCAAAGGGAATCGATCATGTCGCGCAAAAAATTAAATTTATTGCGAAGGAAAATAATGTTGTTACTGTGGAAAATCGTCCATTAGCGCGGGCATTGTACGCGCAGGCAGATATTGGCGATGTGATCCCGGATGAATTTTTCAAAGCTGTTGCTGAAATATTGGCCTATGTATACAGGATAAAAAAATAAACAATGATGTTATACGTTTATAGCCAACTTTTACACAACAATAATGGCGTATTCAAAAAGTTATCGAATGGGACTGGCTTTTTGATAAGCCTCTAAAAGTGGCGGATAAGGAGAGAGATAAGATGTCAACAAAAGATATGTCAGTGCTAATATGGGTAATAACAATCGTAGCGATGCTGATCATCCCTTTTCCGACGTGGCTATTAAGCTTATTAATAATGATAAATATTACAATGGCATTGCTCGTTTTACTAGTGTCAATGAACATGAAAGAGCCGCTGGATTTTTCGATCTTCCCATCTTTGCTTCTTATCTTAACGCTTTTTCGCCTTGGCTTAAATGTGTCCACAACGCGCGCAATTTTAACCGACGGAGAAGCTGGCGGGGTTATTGAAACGTTTGGCCATTTTGTTGTCGGCGGTAATTTAATTGTCGGGCTGGTCGTATTTTTAATTCTTGTTGTGATCCAATTTATCGTCATTGTCAGGGGCTCCGAAAGGGTTGCAGAAGTTGCGGCACGTTTCACACTCGATGCCATGCCCGGGAAGCAAATGAGTATTGATGCAGATTTAAACGCCGGGATCATTTCTGAACAAGAGGCCCGCCTGCGGCGGGAAAAAGTCGGACGTGAAGCTGACTTTTACGGCTCGATGGATGGTGCGACAAAGTTTGTCAAAGGGGATGCCATTGCCGGCATTGTCATCGTGTTTGTTAACTTAATATTTGGCATTATAATCGGAATGGTGCAGCAGGGGCAAAGCTTTGCGGATGCAGCCCAAACTTTTTCATTACTGACGATCGGGGACGGCCTGGTCAGCCAGATTCCGGCACTATTAATTGCGACGGCAACCGGTTTAGTTGTAACGAGGGCGGCATCGGAAGGTAATTTAGGACAGGATGTAACGAAGCAGCTGTTTGCCTATCCGAAACTGCTGTACATAACGGCCGGAACGGTTTTTTTATTCGGTATCTTTACACCGATTAATATGGGACTGACTACTTCGATTGCCGCAGCTTTAGGCGTTGGCGGATTTATGATTTCACGTGCACCTGAGCCGGATAAAGACCAGTTGCAAGAAATTGAAGAAGAGATGGAGACGGATGGAATGCGAAAGCCGGAAAGTGTTGTCCAATTACTCGATGTTGATCCTATTGAGTTTGAATTTGGCTACGGCTTAATTCCATTAGTGGATGCAAAGCAGGGGGGAGATTTATTAGACCGGATTGTGATGATCAGACGGCAATTGGCAATTGAACTGGGGTTGGTAATCCCGGTTGTCCGGATACGCGATAATATTCAATTGCAGCCGAATGAATATCGCTTAAAAATGAAGGGAAATGAAGTTGCAAGGGGAGAATTACTGTTAGATCATTATTTAGCAATGAGTCCCGGTGCCAATGAGGAATCTGTCGAAGGAATTGATACGATTGAACCTTCATTCGGACTTCCGGCTAAATGGATTACAGAGGAGATGAAAGAACGTGCGGAAACCTTTGGCTACACCGTAGTTGATCCGCCTTCTGTCGTATCCACTCATCTTACAGAAGTCATGAAAGCACACGCCTTCGAGTTATTAGGAAGACAAGAAACGAAGCAACTGATCGATCACTTAAAAGATACGTACCCTATCTTGGTAGAAGAAGTAACGCCAACTCCGCTTTCAATAGGTGAAATACAAAAAGTATTGGCAAAGCTGTTGAAAGAAAATGTTTCGATTCGAAATTTACCAGTTATTTTTGAAACATTAGCTGATTTTGCGAAATCAACTTCTGATACAGAGATTTTAGCAGAATACGTCAGGCAGGCATTGGCAAGGCAAATTACAAGTCAATATGTTCAGAAAGATGAATCTTTAAAGGTCATCACGATATCAGCGAAAATCGAAAAAATAATTGCAGACGGCATTCAGCAAACAGAGCATGGGAATTATTTATCATTGGATCCAATGGTATCCCAGCAAATTATCGAGGCGATTTCAGCACAATTGGAGCAATTAGCGGCACTGGAACAGACTCCGATTATTCTTTGTTCACCGGCAGTAAGGATGTATGTTCGCCAATTAACAGAACGCTATTTTTCACAAATACCTGTTTTATCCTATAATGAACTGGAAGCAAATGTGGAAGTTCAGAGTGTCGGGGTGGTGAATATCAATTGAAGGTGAAAAAATATATCGCATCAACACTAAGTGATGCAATGCAGCGTATCCGCAAAGAGTTTGGTGATGATGCTGTTATTTTACAATCTAAGGAAAAGAATACAGGCGGAATATTAGGGCTTTTTAAAAAGAAGCAAATTGAAGTAATTGCCGCGATTGATCCGGAGCCGTTAAAAAATACAAACAAACGGCCTCCGTCAATGTCTTCTCATACAAATACGAAAGTATCCGAGTCAGAGGCAGATAAATCAGTCAGTAAGCAACTTGCTGATTTGAATGCACTGATCCGCAGGGTTGCCGAAAAGCAATCGGGAGTCTTATTACCCGAGCCTGTTCAGGCAATGGCGGAAATCCTGGAGAGGCAAGAGGTCGATCCGGTCATCAGTCAAAAAATCGTACAGCAGTTAGTAGAGAAATGGTATGCCTCCGGAGGAAAGGCTTCGAGAAAAGAAACTGCCGGGTGGCTTGCGCACATATTGAAGCAGAGTCTTGCCCATTTGTCGTTTGGCGGGAATGGCTATGAGAAAAAATTTATTAATGTAGTCGGGCCGACAGGAGTTGGCAAGACGACAACCCTGGCAAAAATGGCGGCAGAAGCAGTCTTAACACATCAGAAAAAAATAGCTTTTTTAACAACAGATACGTACCGGATTGCCGCGATTGATCAATTGAAAATCTACGCCAATATTTTAAATGTACCAATGGAAGTATGCTATAGCTTAGCGGATTTTAAGGCAGCTTCTAATAAATTGAAAAAGGAAGCAGATGTTATTTTTATCGACACGGCCGGGAGAAATTTTCGCAATCACAGGTATGTGAAGGATTTACAATCTGTCATTGATTTCCAATCAGATATGGAGACCTATTTAGTCTTTGCATTAACAGCGAAACAAGGAGATATGGAAGAAATCTATCAGCAATTTTCGATCCTGCCTGTTGACCGTTTTATTTTTACAAAGGAAGATGAAACCTCTACTTTTGGAGCAATGTACAATATGATCCGTAAATATCAAAAAGGAGCGGCTTTTATGACGAACGGTCAAAATGTTCCTGATGATATGTACACCGCATCTGCTGATGTCATTGTTAATAAGTTGTTGGGGGACGAAAAATAATGAGAGATCAAGCTGAAAGGCTGCGGGAGAGATTTGAAAAAACAAGAGAAGCCCGTCAACCTAAGACAATTGCCGTTGTCAGCGGCAAAGGCGGTGTAGGAAAATCTAATATCGCCTTGAACTTTGCATTGTCGTTGCAAAAGAAAGCTTCGTCTGTGCTGTTATTTGATTTAGATATCGGTATGGGAAATATTGATATTTTAATGGGGGGCAATGCAACGTATTCAATTGTTGATTTTTTTGAAAAAAATCTCCCATTGCAGAAAATTATCCATACGATTCCGAATATGCCGGATTATATTGCCGGGGGCACCGGATTAACGCATTTTTTTTCACTGGATGGAGAAAAACTGAATGAATTTTTCACCCAATTAACAGCTGTTTTTAATAAATATGACTATGTATTTTTCGATATGGGTGCAGGTATGACAGAGGATTCTCTGCAATTTATTTTAGCGGCAGATGAAATTTTTATTGTGACAACACCGGAACCTACAGCAGTTGCCGATGCTTATGCTGCGATGAAGTCTATTTTCCTGCGCAATCATTCGATTCCTTTTCAGCTTATTATCAATCGTGTGCAATCCAAACAGGAAGGGGAAGAAACGTTTACGAGATTGGCAAAAGTGCTGCAGCGTTTTTTGGGGAAAGACATCAGTTTTTTAGGAACTGTCCCGGATGATCGTACTATTCAGATGGCTGTTCGAAAACAAATTCCGTTTCTCGAATGGAATGAAAAAGCAGGTGCGTCTAAAGCACTCGTGCAAATGACCGATAAATATGACAAGAAAGTCATAGATCCAACAGCCTCTTTTTTAACAAAATTAAAGCGATTTTTTTTTGAAAGGTTGTGAATCTTTTTGGGGAAAATCAAAGTTCTAATTGTTGATGATTCAGCCTTCATGAGAAAATTAATTAGTGATTTTCTGTCAGAAAATCCGGCAATTCAAGTTGTGGGAACGGCAAGAAACGGAGAAATTGCCCGAAAAAAAATAAAGGAACTGCAGCCTGATGTTGTTACTCTTGATGTGGAAATGCCGGTACTCAATGGTCTTGAAGCATTAAAAATAATTATGCAGGAAAACCCGCTTCCCGTTGTGATGCTATCCAGTGATACGAAAGAAGGAACGGACACAACATTTAAAGCAATGGAGGCCGGCGCCATCGACTTTGTTGCAAAACCTTCTGGTACAATCTCATTAGATTTACACAAAGTCAAAGATGAATTAATCAATAAAGTTCTTTCAGCAAGTAAAGCAAATATAAAACAGCTTTTAAAATTTTCTGCCGTGAAGGAAAATATTCGTTCTGATCAAGCTCAGTATAGTAAAATAGAACCAAGTATAAAGTCGGATCATACAAACCAATGGCATCAATGCGATAAAAAAATAGTATGTATCGGTACTTCCACCGGTGGTCCGAGGGCGTTACAGCAAGTACTTATAAATATTCCAAAAAATATTGATGCACCAATCTTAATCGTTCAACATATGCCGGAGGGCTTTACAAAATCATTAGCGGAAAGATTGAATTCAATATGTAAAATTCGCGTAAAGGAAGCGGAGGAAGGAGAGATCATCAGGAGCGGGACTGCTTATATCGCTCCGGGAGGAAGTCACCTTAAATTAAAACATGGTACTCCCGTCATTTTGGCTGACCAGGAAGAACCGCCCCGAAACGGTCATCGTCCCTCCGTTGATGTGATGTTCGAATCCGTAAGCATGCTGGAGAACTATGCAAAAATTGCGGTTATTATGACAGGAATGGGCAACGATGGTGCAAAAGGATTGGCAGTATTAAAGAAAACAGGTGCGGTAAAAGCAATTGCCGAATCACAACAATCTTCCATTGTCTTTGGAATGCCGAAGGCGGCAATCGAAACAAATCTAATTGACGAAGTTGAAGACGTTGAAAACATTGCACAAGCGATCTTGAAATTTGTATGAAAACAGAGGCAGGGGGTCAGAAGTCGGAAGTCGGACTGGAAAAACTCGTAAGCAGATTTTTATATGCTTATTTCCGACATCCTCCCTCCAGATTTGACAGCTGTTACAGAGGAGGAAGAATTTATGGAAATGGATCAATATTTAGAGGTTTTTATTGAAGAAAGCAAGGAACATTTACAAGCTTGTAATGAACATTTGCTGGAGCTGGAAAAAAACCCGCATGATTTAAAAATCATTAATGAAATATTTCGTTCCGCTCATACGTTAAAAGGGATGTCGGCAACAATGGGCTATGAAGATTTAGCGAGTTTAACCCATCAGATGGAAAATGTTTTAGATGCGATTCGTAACGAAAAGCTAACGGTAACACCGGAAATATTAGATGTCATTTTTCTGGCTGTGGATGACTTGGAAACGATGGTCCAATTGGTTGAAAATGGCGGAGACGGGAAAAAGGATGTAAAGGAAGTTGTAAAAAAGCTGCAATTAATCGAGAAGGGAGATTCTGCAGTTGAAAACACTGTTGCTAGTGAATCTGCTGCCGCTCAAAAAGCACCGGTTTCTTCGTCAAAAGGTGATTATGACGAATTTGAATTAACCGTATTGCAGCAATCTAAAGATCAGGGATTTAATGCATTTGAAATTAGCATTACTTTAAGAAAAGATTGTTTACTAAAGGCGGCCAGAGTTTATATGGTCTTTGATGTGTTAGAAAAGATCGGCGAAGTAATTAAAAGTACGCCTCCGGTTGAACAGCTTGAAGAAGAGCAATTTGATTGCCAATTTACCGTAACAGTCGTAACGAAAGAGACTGAAACACCGATAGAGAAAAAAATTGCGAAAATCTCAGAGATTGAAAAAATAGAGATTCATCCGGTCGAGTTGGAACCATTCGTAGAGAGAAAAATTCAAAAGGCATCTGAAACAAGCAAGGAACAGGTAAAAAAAGGGAGGTATTCTTCATCTTCCCCTGCTAAAGCAACTGATGAGCAAAGGAAACACGGTACTGCAAAGCATAACGGGAAAACAATTCGCGTGAACATTGAAAGACTTGACATTTTAATGAATTTATTTGAAGAACTTGTGATTGATCGCGGCCGTTTAGAACAAATTTCCCGTGATTTAAAGAATCCGGAGCTTCAGGAAACGGTAGAACGAATGTCACGAATCTCCAGCGATTTACAAAATATCATTTTAAATATGCGGATGGTGCCAGTCGAAACGGTATTTAATCGTTTTCCGCGAATGGTACGCCAGCTTGCCAGAGAATTACATAAGAACATCAATCTCAATATTGTCGGGGAAGAAACCGAATTGGACCGCACAGTAATAGATGAAATCGGTGACCCGCTCGTACATTTAATCCGTAACTCGCTCGATCATGGAATTGAGCTTCCAGACATCCGCAAGGCAAAGGGGAAAAAGGAAGAAGGGACAGTTGAATTAAGAGCATATCACAGCGGGAATCATGTTTTTGTTGAGATTGAAGATGATGGCGCGGGAATTAATAAGGAACGTGTTATTGAAAAAGCGATAGCAAATAACATTATTACAGAACAACAAGCTGGGGATTTAACAGACAAACAAATCTATGATTTAATTTTTGCCTCCGGATTTTCTACTGCGGAAACGATCTCGGATATTTCCGGAAGAGGTGTCGGCCTAGATGTTGTAAAAAGTACAATAGAAGGGCTTGGAGGATTTGTTTCAGTTGATTCCGAATTGGGAAAGGGAACGATCTTTTCCATACAATTACCTTTAACTTTATCCATTATTTCTGCAATGCTGGTTGAAATACAAAAAGAAAAATATGCAATTCCCCTTTCTTCTATTTTAGAAACAGCTATTATTCATAAGGAAGATATCTTACAGGCACATAAGCAAAAAGTAATCGATTTTCGCGGTAAAGTGGTTCCGCTTCTCTTTTTAAAGGAAATATTTCAAGTACCTGTTCATAAAGAAGATGATGACTATTATTCTGTCATCATCGTTCGAAAAGGAGAGAAAATGGCCGGGCTCGTCGTCGATTCCTTTATCGGACAGCAAGAAATTGTTTTAAAATCTTTAGGACACTTTTTAACAAATGTTTTTGCTATCTCAGGTGCAACGATTCTTGGTGACGGACAAGTTGCTTTAATTATCGATTGTAATGCATTGATAAAATAAGAAGTTCATTTGAAGTTATCAGCAGGTTATGTTTTTTATCCATAAAAAGAAAAAAAGGAGTGAGATGTCATGGCGGAAGCTGTTGCCGGAGAAATAAAGTTAATTGTTTTTCAACTGCAAGCAAAAGAGTATGCAATTCCTGTTGAATATGTCAGAGGGATCGAAAAGGTGGGACATATTACAAGAATACCGGGAGTATCACCGTATATGAAAGGTGTCATTAATCTGCGCGGTGTGATCACACCGATAATCGATCTCAGGATCCGCTTTGGGTTAGAAGAGAAGAAACATTCAGAGACAACACGCATTATCATCATTTCATTAAATGAACACGAAATAGGATTGATTGCCGATACTGCCGATGATGTTATTGATATTTCACCTGAGCAAATCGAGCCGGCTCCTGACGTAGTAGGTATTGAAAAAACTGTGTTTATAAAGGG